>DASZVK010000071.1:0-21523 GCA_035547175.1 Solirubrobacteraceae bacterium | reverse complement strand
TACGAGCGCATCGACGTCGTCGTGCACCCGCAGTCGATCGTGCACTCCTACGTGACGCTCTGCGACGGCGCCGCGCTGGCGCACCTCGGCCATCCCGACATGCGCGTGCCGATCGCCTACGCGCTGCACCACCCCGAGCGCGTCGAGCTGCCCGCGATGCGGCCGCTGGACCTCGCGGCGGTGGGCGCGCTGACCTTCGAGCAGGTCGACCTCGACGCGTTCCCCTGCCTGCGCGTCGCGCGCGAGGCGGCGGTCGCCGGCGGCACGGCGCCGTGCGTGCTCAACGCCGCCAACGAGATCGCCGTCCACGCCTTCCTCGGCGGGCAGCTGCACTTCCTCGGTATCCCCGCGGTGATCGAGGAGACGCTCGGCCGCCTCGGATCGCGCCCCGTGCACGCGTTCGAGTCGCTCTACGAGGCCGATCGCGAGGCGCGCGCCGTCGCGAGCGAGCTGGTGGCGGTCCTGGCCTAGCGCGATGAGCTGGCTGTTGGCGTTCGTCGGCTTCGCCGCGCTCATCGTGCTGCACGAGCTCGGCCACTTCCTCGCCGCCAAGGCGGTCGGGATGCGCGTCGAGCGCTTCTCGCTGTTCTTCGGGCCGCTGGTGCTCAAGAGGCGCTGGGGCGAGACCGAGTACGGCGTCGGCGTGATCCCGCTGGGCGGCTACGTGCGGATCACCGGCATGGACCCGCGCGAGGAGCTGCCCGCCGACGTCGCGCCGCGCGCGTACTACCGCCAGGCGCCGTGGCGGCGGATCGTCGTGATCGCCGCCGGGCCGACGATGAACGTGCTGATCGCGTTCGTGCTGCTGTTCGCGATCTACCTCGGCCACGGCAAGGCCGTCGCCACCAACACCGTCGAGCAGATCGAGCGCGGCAGCCCGGCGGCGCAGGTGCTGCGCCTCGGCGACCGCGTGCTCGCCGTCGACGGCGTGCGCGACGGCCCCGAGACGCTGCGTGCGCAGCTCGCCCGCCACACGTGCCCGGGCGGGGCGCGCAAGGACGGCTGCGAGGCCGCCCGGCCCGCGGTGCTGACGGTGCAGCGCGACGGGCGCGAGCTCGTCGTGCGGGCCCGCCCGCGCTGGAGCGCCCAGGACGGCCGGCCGCTGCTGGGCTTCGCCTTCGGCGCCCGCCTGGCGGGCGTGTCGGCCGGCCGCGCGGCGAGCCTGAGCGTCTCGCGCATGTGGATCCTCGGCCGCGACACCGTCGGGGCCGTCGTGCGGATCTTCTACTCCTCGAAGGCGCGCAAGGAGGTCAGCGGCGTCGTCGGCAGCTACGAGGTCGCGCGCGAGAGCTTCGAGTTCGACACCGTCCAGGCGATCTTCGTGATCGCCGTGATCTCGCTGTCGCTGGCGATCATCAACCTGTTCCCGTTCGTGCCGCTCGACGGCGGGCACATCTTCTGGGCCCTGGCCGAGAAGGTCCGCGGGCGGCCGATCCCGTTCGAGGTCATCGAGCGCGCCGGCGCGCTCGGCTTCGTGCTGATCATCCTGCTGTTCGCCGTCGGCCTGACCAACGACATCGGCCGCCTGCGCGGCGAGGGCTTCGGGCTGCGCTAGACGCTGCCCGCGGGCTCGGGCGCCAGCGTGCGGCCGAGCAGCGGCGCGATGCGCTCGGCGGGCGCGGGCCGGGCGAACAGGTAGCCCTGGCCCTCCTCGCAGCCGAGCTCGCGCAGCCAGGCGAGCTGCTCGGGCGTCTCGACGCCCTCGGCGGTCACGCGCACGCCGAGCGCCCGCGCCATGTGCAGGACGGCCTCGACGACGGCGCCGGCGCGGCTCTTACGCTCGCGGCCGGAGACGAAGCTGCGGTCGATCTTCAGGCCGTCGACGCGGAAGCGCTCCAGCGAGCTGAGCGACGAGTAGCCGGTGCCGAAGTCGTCGAGCTCGATCGTCACGCCGAGGCCGCGCAGCGCGGCGAGCGCCTCGACGGTCGCCGGGCCGGCGTCGAGCAGCACGCCCTCGGTGATCTCGGCGGTCACGGACCCGGGCGCGAGGCCGTGGCGGTCGATCGCGCGCGCGAGGTCCTCGACGAGCGTCGGCGAGCGCAGCTGGTGGGGGGAGAGGTTGATCGCGACGCTCGGCGCCCCGCCGGCCAGCGACTCGCGCCACGCCGCCGCCTGCTCGCAGGCCCGGTCGATCACCCAGGCGCCGATCGACAGGATCGCGCCGGTCTCCTCGGCCAGCGGGATGAACTCCGCCGGCGGCACGCGGCCCAGGCCGGGATGGCTCCAGCGCAGCAGCGCCTCGACGCGCACCGGCAACCCGCTGGCCAGGTCGACGATCGGCTGCCAGTGGACCTCGATCTCCTCGCGCCCGAGCGCGCCGTGCAGCGCGCGCTCCAGGCGGGCGCGCGCGGACGCGCCCGCGCGCAGGACGACGTCGGCGAGCTGGACGGCGTCGCGGCTGGCCTGCTTGGCGCGGTACATCGCCACGTCGGCGTCGCGCAGCAGGCCGCGCGCGCCGTCCTCGGGGCCCGACGGCAGCGCGATGCCCACGCACGCCGTCACCGACACCGTCTGCGTCGCCAGCGCGATCGGCTCGGCCACGGCCGAGCGCAGGCGGCCGGCGACGTCGAGCGCGTCGTCGGCCGCGGTGACCTGCTCGCAGACGACGACGAACTCGTCGCCGCCGAGCCGGGCGACGGTGTCGCCCGGGCGGATCTGGGCGTCGAGCCGCGCCGCGACCGTGCGCAGCACCTGGTCGCCGGCCTCGTGGCCGTAGGTGTCGTTGATCGCCTTGAAGCGGTCGAGGTCGACGAACAGCACGGCGACCGTGCGATCCGAGCCGCGCGCGGACGCCAGCGCGCGGTCGAGGCGCTCGAGCAGCGAGCGGCGGTTGGGCAGGCCGGTGAGGCCGTCGTGCTCGGCGGCGTGCAGCGTCTCCTCATAGGAGCGCGCCGCGGCCAGCGCCGCCTGGGCCTGGTCGGCGAACAGGCGCAGCGCCTGCAGGCGCCGGGTGTCGGGGAGCAGGCAGTCGCGCGGGTCGTCGCACCAGATCGCGCCGACGAGCGCGCCGTCGGCGCCGCGCAGCGGCACGATCAGCCAGTGGCGCCGCCAGGCCCACGGGCCCGAGCCGTTGCGCTTGGAGCGGTAGGTCGACGCCAGCCCGGTGGTCCGCTCGGCGACCTCGCGCTCGACCAGGTAGCAGCCGTGGTCCTCGAAGGGCGGGCACATCAGCTGCTCGAGGACGTCGATCGCGAAGCTCGTCCGCAGCGCCGCGTCGGAGAGCCGCCAGCCCGTCGCCGCGACCGGGTGCAGCGCCTCGCCGGCCGCATCGCGCAGCAGGATCGCCACGCGCTCGAAGCCGAGCGCGACGCCGATGCCGTCGCAGACGGCGTCGAGCACGACCTCGGTCGAGCGGGCGTCGGCCAGCCGCGTCGAGACCGCCAGCAGGTGCTCGAGCGAGCGCCGGTGCTCGTCGTCGCGCATCGCCACGCGCACGCTCTCGATCGCCGCGCCCGCGGCGTCGGCCACGGCCACCAGGGCGTCGAGCGCGTCCTCGCCCGGCTCGTGGCCGCCCCGGGGCCCCTCGACCGCGAGGATGCCGTTGACGTCGCCGTCGGCGCCGCACATCGGCACGACGTAGCCGTCCAGGCGGGCCCGTCCCGGCAGGCGCGAGATGCCCCCGAAGTCGTCGCTCGCGGCCGCGATCGCCGCGCGCTCGTCGGCGGGCACGTGGTAGACGCCGCGCCGCTCGAAGCGCTCGGAGATGAACGCGTTCCAGCGCGTCCACGTCCGCGACGCGCCGAGCTGCCCGGTGCGGATCACCTCGTCGCCGTGCACGCTGACCACGAAGAAGTCGTCGAACGCCCGGCGATGGAGGTTGACGACGACGCCCGCCCAGCCCAGCGTGTCGGCGACCATCGCCGCGAAGTCGTCGAGGAACGCCGCGAGCTCGTCCGGGGTGCGGACCCCGCGGGCACGCTCGTGCATGCTGCGCACGGCGGCGAACAGGCTGAAGCGCTCTTTGGTCATCGCTATGCGCGTGATCGGCGCTCGAGGGCGCCGTCTTGAGCCACGTCCAGATAGCGTCGAGGGGACATGGAGCCCGAGCAGCTTGTGAACCTCGCCGACTACGAGGCCGCGGCGAGGACGGTACTCGACGCGGGCGTGCTCGGCTACTACGCCGGCGGCGCCGCCGACGAGCGCACGCTGGCCGACAACCGCGCCGCCTTCGCGCGCCGCCGGCTGCGCCCGCGGGTGCTCGTCGACGTGAGCGAGGTCTCGACCGAGACGGCCGTGCTCGGGGCGCCCGTGGCGATGCCGGTCCTCGTCGCGCCGACGGCGCTGCATGCGCTCGCCCACGCCGACGCCGAGCCCGGCACCGCGCGCGCGGCGGCCGCCGCGGGGACGGTCTACTGCCTCTCGTCGCTGGCGACGACGCGCCCCTCCGACGTCGCCGCCGCGGCGCCCGGCGGCCGGCGCTGGTTCCAGTGCTACGTCTTCCGCGACCGGGCGATCACGAGCGCGCTGCTCGACGAGGCGCTGGACAGCGGCTTCGAGGCGATCGTGCTGACCGTCGACGCGCCCCGTGCCGGGCGTCGCGAGCGCGACCACCGGACCGGCTTCTCGGTCCCCGCCGACGTCGACATGCCCGCCGTGCGGGCCGCCGTCGGCGGGCCCACCTGCCCGACGCCCGAGGAGTTCTTCTCGCTCGTCGACCGCACGCTGGACTGGTCGGTCGTCGGCGAGCTGGCGCGGCGCGGCGCGCCCGTCGTCGTCAAGGGCGTGCAGACGGCCGAGGACGCGGCGCTGGCCTGCGAGCACGGGGCGGCGGCGATCGTGGTCTCCAACCACGGCGGCCGCCAGCTCGACGGCGTCGCGGCGGCGATCGACATCCTGCCCGAGGTCGTCGAGGCGGTCGGCGGGCGCCTCGAGGTCTACGTCGACGGCGGCGTGCGGCGCGGCACCGACGTCGCCGTCGCGCTCGCGCTGGGCGCGCGGGCGGTGCTCGTCGGCCGCCCGGTGCTGTGGGGCCTGACGGTCGCCGGCGAGGCGGGCGTGCGGCGCGTGCTCGCGCTGCTGCGCGACGAGCTCGAGCTGGCGATGACGCTGCTCGGCGCGCGGACGGTCGACGCCGTGTCGCGCGCGCACGTCTCCTAGCGCGGACGCCCGCGCGGCTCGCGGATCGCGACCCAGCTCTTGGCCAGCGGCCCGACCCGCTCGGCGACCACGCGCGAGCCGGGGAACAGCGCCTGGAGCTCGCCGCGGCGCAGCAGCGCGATCTCCTCCCACGCGCCGGCGGCGCCCAGGCGCCAGTAGCGCCGGCGCGCGGCGACGGGCAGCCAGTGGGCGAACGGCAGCAGCGCGTGCGGCTCGATCGGGAACGACCAGGCGGGCGTCTGCACGAACCAGCCGCGGGCGACGCGCATCAGCTCGGCGGCGAACGCCGCGCGGCGCTCGGGCGCGATGTGCTCGACGACGCTCGACGAGTAGGCGAGGTCGAACTCGCCGTCGGCGAACGGCAGCCGCTCGGTCGCGTCGGCGCGCACGAACGGACCCGGGTAGCCCGGCCGGTCGACGACGTCGGTGCCGGTGACGTCGCGGCCCGGCTCGAGCGCCCGCAGCCCGAGGGCGCCGCAGCCGACGTCGAGGATCCGCGCGTCCGCCGGCAGGTCGGGGAACAGCGCCGCGTGGCGCCGCCTGCGCGCCCGGGCCGCCAGCGGCCCGGCGACGCGGGCCAGCGGCCCGCGCGCGGTCGCGTAGACGTCCGTGGGGCGCGACGACACGGGCGCAGCCTAGACTGCCTGGTCGTGGCCTCCGCGCGACAGATCCACGTCGGCGGCGTGCCGATCGGGGCCGGCGCCCCGGTCGCCGTCCAGACGATGACGAAGACCGAGACGGCGAACGTCACGGCGACGCTCGAGCAGATCGAGCGCGTCGCCGAGGCCGGCGCCGACATCGTCCGCTGCGCCGTCCCGCGCGAGCAGGACGTCGAGGCGCTGCGGACGATCGTCGAGCGGTCGCCGATCCCGGTGATCGCCGACATCCACTTCAACCACACGCTCGCGCTGAAGGCGATCGACGCCGGCGCGCACTGCATCCGCCTGAACCCCGGCAACATCGGCGGTCCCGACAAGGTCGCCGAGGTCGTCGAGCGGGCCAAGCAGAGGGGCACGCCGATGCGGATCGGCGTCAACTCGGGCTCGCTGCCGCGCCACCTGCACGAGCTCGAGCGCTCCAGCGCGGTCGAGGCGCTCGTCGCCGCCGCGGTCGAGTTCGTCGAGCTGATGCACCGGCTCGACTTCTACGACTTCAAGGTCTCGATCAAGTCGACCAGCGTCCCCAACACGATCGCGTCGAACCGCCTGCTGAGCGAGCGGATCGACCACCCGCTGCACCTCGGCATCACCGAGGCGGGCACGAAGTGGTCGGGCTCGCTGAAGAGCGCCGTCGGCCTCGGCACGCTGCTCGCCGACGGCATCGGCGACACGATCCGCATCTCGCTCTCGACGTTCCACGCCGAGGAGGAGGTCAAGGTCGCCTGGGAGATCCTCAAGGCGCTCAAGCTGCGCGAGCGCGGCCCGGTGCTGATCGCCTGCCCGACCTGCGGCCGCCTGCAGTTCGACATGGACACGGTCGTCGCCGAGATCGAGGAGCGCCTACGCGCCTACGACGACCCGATCGAGGTCGCCGTGCTCGGCTGCGCGGTGAACGGCATCGGCGAGGCCTCGCACGCCGACTTCGGGATCGCCGGCGCCAAGGACATGGGCGTGATCTACTCGCAGGGCAAGGCGCTGCGCAAGGTCCCGACGCCGCAGCTCGTCGACGTCCTCTTCGAGGAGATCGACAAGTACTACGCGGCCGGCAAGCGCGTCGTCGTCGACGAGGCGCGGGCGGCCGAGGGCGCCGCGCTGCTGGCCCAGATCGAGGCCGAGAGCGCCGGCGACCTCACGCCCGAGCGGCTCGCGGCGATGGAGCACGCCGCCAGCCAGCTCACCGAGGAGCAGTCGCCGACCGCTCCCCGGCGATTCACGCGGGCCTGACGCGCGCCGCCCCGCGCCGGACGGGGTGGCCGAGATCGAGCACGACTATCGGGCTCAACGTCGGCCACCCAGGCTCGCGCGCTACTTCGCGGCGGCGTAGCGCGCGGCGACGACGTCCCAGTTGACGACCTTCCACCACTCCTTGAGGTACTCGGGGCGGCGGTTGTTGTACTTCAGGTAGTAGGCGTGCTCCCAGACGTCGTTGCCCAGCAGCGGCGTCTGGCCCTCGAGCAGCGGGCTGTCCTGGTTGGGGGTCTTGGTCAGCTTCAGCTCGCCGCCGTCGAGCACGAGCCACGTCCAGCCGGAGCCGAACTGGCTCGCGCCGTTGGCCTCGAAGCCCGACCTGAAGTCGTCGAAGGAGCCGAACGCGGCGTCGATCGCGGCGGCCAGGTCGCCGCTCGGCTGCGAGGCGCCGCCGGGCGTCATCGACTCCCAGAACAGCGTGTGGTTGGCGTGGCCGCCGGCGTTGTTGCGGACCGGGGCCTGCTTGTCGGCGGGCAGCGTGGAGAGCTTGGCCAGCACCTCCTCGACGGGCGCGTCGGCGAGGTCGGTGCCCTCCAGCGCCTTGTTGGCGTTGTCCACGTAGGCCTGGTGGTGCTTGTCGTGGTGGAGCTTCATCGTCGCTTCGTCGATCGTCGGCTCCAGCGCGGCGTAGTCGTAGGGAAGCGGGGGAAGTTCGAAGGCCATCTCAGCTCCTGTGGTCGAGTCGCAAGGCGCCAGGAACACTAGTGTTCGCCCGGCATGACGCGCCTCACCGACCTGCTCCTGCCGACCGAGCGCCAGCCGCCGGCCGACGCCGAGGCGCTGTCGCACAAGCTGATGGTCCGTGCCGGGCTCGTGCGCCAGGTCGGCGCCGGCCTGTGGTCGTGGCTGCCGGCGGGCTGGCGCGTGCACCAGAAGGTGGTCCAGATCGTCCGCGAGGAGATGGACGCGATCGGCGCGCAGGAGATGCTGATGCCGCTGATCACGCCGGCCGAGCTGTGGCAGCGCAGCGGCCGCTACGCGATCCCGGAGCTGTTCAAGCTCAAGGACCGCAAGGGCGCCGACCTGATCCTCGCGCTCAGCCACGAGGAGACGCTGACCTTCCACGTCGCGGCGGCCGTGCAGTCCTATCGCGACCTGCCGAAGCTGCTCTACCACTTCCAGACCAAGGGCCGCGACGAGGCGCGCCCGCGCGCCGGCGTCCTGCGCACGCGCGAGTTCATCATGAAGGACGCCTACTCGTTCGACCGCGACGAGGACGGCCTGCAGATCAGCTACGAGAAGTACGCGGGCGCCTACGACCGCGTCTTCGACCGCTGCGGGCTGGAGTGGTACTCGGTGCAGTCCGACGTCGGGATGATGGGCGGCAGCGGCGCGCACGAGTACATGGCCCCCTGCCCGGCGGGCGAGAACGACGTCGCGCTGGCGCCCGGCTACGCGGCCAACGTCGAGGTCGCCGGCGCCGAGGCGCCGCCGGCGCCGCCGCTGCCCGACTCGATCTCCGGCGAGCTGCACACGCCCGGCGCCTCGACGATCGACGCGCTGGCGCAGTCGCTCGGCGTGCACCCGGGCTGCCTGCTGAAGGCGTTCCCGGTCGTCACGGAGTCGCGTGGGCTGGTGACGCTGTTCCTGCGCGGCGACCACCGCGTCCAGGAGGTCAAGCTGGCCAACGCGCTGGGCGAGGAGTTCCGCCCCGCCCAGGCCGACGAGCTCGAGGCGGCGGGGCTGGTCGGCGGCTTCATGGGCCCGCGCGAGGGCGTGCCCGCGATCTACGACGCCGCCGTGACGCCGGGGCGCTACGTCGTCGGCGCCAACCGCGTCGACTGGCACGAGGTCATCGAGGTCGGCGCCGGCGAGCGGCTCGACTTCCGCCGCGTCGAGAGCGGCGACACCGTCGACGGCAGGACGATCCGCGTCGAGCCGGCGATCGAGGTCGGCAACATCTTCAAGCTCGGCGTCCGCTACTCCGAGCCGCTGCGCGCCACCTACCTCGACGAGGCCGGCCGGGAGCGCCTGATGGTCATGGGCTCCTACGGGATCGGCCCGGCGCGCATCGCCGCGGCGGCGGTCGAGCAGTTCGCCGACGAGCGCGGCATCTCCTGGCCGCGGGCGATCGCGCCGTGGGACGTCCACGTCGTCGCGCTCGGCCGGGCGGGCGAGGAGTCGCGCGCCGCCGCCGAGGCGCTGACGGCCGAGCTGGAGGCCGGCGGCCTGGCGGTGCTGCTCGACGACCGCGACGCGGGCACCGGCGAGAAGCTCACCGACGCCGAGCTGCTCGGCGTGCCGCTGCGGCTCGTCGTCGGCAAGCGCTCGCTGGAGTCCGGGGTGGTCGAGGCGCAGGCCCGGCGCGGGAGCGAGGACCTCGAGCCGGTGGCGCTCGACGGCGCCGCCGAGGCGGTCGCGCGGCTGTGGCGCGGCCTTCCCTGAGCCTCGGCCAGCTCGCCGGCGTCGATCGCTCCGACGGCCCGCCGCCCGAGACGCTGCAGGGCGCTCCGCTGCGCCCGTGGACGCTGCCCAACGCGATCGGCTACCTGCGGGCGGCGCTGCTCGTCGCCTTCCTCGTGCTCGCCCTGCGCAGCGACACGGGCACCGACCCGCTGCCGACGGCGCTCTACGCCGCCGCCGCCTGGGGCGACCAGCTCGACGGCCTCGCCGCCCGCCTGACGGGCCAGTACAGCCGCCTGGGGGCGCTGCTGGACCCGGCGCTCGACCGCGCGCTGATCGTCTCCGGCGTGGTCGTCACCTGGCGCTTCGACCTGCTGCCGCGCTGGGCGCTGGCGATCCTCGTCGCGCGCGAGCTGCTGCTGCTGGCGGCGGGGCCGATCTGGCTGCGGCGCGGCCACGAGCTGCGGATCACGATGCTCGGCCGCTGGGCCGTGTGGCCGACGATGGCCGCGATCGGCTTCGGCCTGCTGGGCCTGCCGCGGCCCGGCGCGGTGCTGCTGTACGTCGGCGTCGCGATGACGCTCGGCGCGACGGCGCAATACGCCCGACAACTCTCGACCTCAGCTTGAAGGGCGATGTATCCTCGTCGGCCTCATGGACACCTTCCCCGACCTCGGCTCCCTGTCCGACCAGGAGCTCAAGGACCTCATCCAGCAGCTCACCGAGGAGGAGGTCGACATCTCCTACCAGCGGCGGATCCTGCACGGCAAGATCGACATCCTCCGGGCCGAGCTGGTCAACCGGCTGCGCCGCAAGCACGACTCGGGCGAGGACGTCATCACGGGCGCCGACATCCAGCGCCTGACCGCCATCCTCGCGGGCAAGGGCCCCGCCGAGGACCTCCCGGTCGAGTAGCCCCGGTGGCCGTCCACTGCCCCGAGTGCGGCTTCCTCAACGCCGAGGGCGCCAACTACTGCCAGAAGTGCGGCGCGTTCCTCGGGCAGCGCGACGCGCCGGAGGCGACGACGGCCACCTACCGCGTCGGCGAGACCGGCGAGCTGATCCCGGTCGAGCTCGACGACGTCGTCGCCCACGAGGGCGCGGCGCTGGTGATCCGCGCCGGGGGCGGCCGCGTGGGGGAGAGCTTCCCGCTGCGCGGCGAGCGGATGACGATCGGCCGGCGGCCGGACGCCGACGTCTTCCTCGACGACGTGACCGTCTCGCGCGATCACGCGCTGCTCGTGCATCGGGCGGGCAGCTGGCACCTCGACGATCTCGGGTCGCTCAACGGGACGTACGTCAACCGCGTGCGGATCGAGTCCCAGCGCCTCTCGGAGGGCGACGAGGTGCAGGTGGGCAAGTACAAGCTGACCTTCCTGGAGCGGTGATGGCCGACCTCGACGAGCAGACGGCGGTGGCGCAGGCCCGGCGCTCGGCCGAGGTGCGCCACAAGGCGATGACGATCGGCGCCGTCTGCAAGTCGCTCTCGCAGGAGTTCCCCGACATCTCGATCTCCAAGATCCGCTACCTCGAGGACCAGAAGCTGCTGGCGCCGCGGCGCACCCCCGGCGGCTACCGCCTCTACACGCCCGGCGACGTGGCGCGGCTGCGGACGATCCTGCGCCTCCAGCGCGACGAGTTCCTGCCGCTGCGGGTGATCCGCCAGGAGCTGGCCCGCGGCGCCGCGACCGACGGCGACGTGCCGGCGCCGAGCGAGAGCCCCGCGACGCGCGTGCGCGCCCCGCGCGCCGCGATCAGCGTCCGCGACGCCGGCGCGACGTACACGCTCGAGGACGTGCTCGAGGAGACCCGCGCCGACCCGGAGCTCGTGCGCGAGCTGGAGGAGTACGGCGTGATCAAGGGCGAGCTGCGCGGCGGCGTGCGCCACTACGACGAGACCGAGCGCGAGATCGTGCGCGCGGTCACCGAGCTGGCCCGCTACGGCGTCGGCGGGCGCAACCTGCGCGCGTTCCGCACCTCGGCCGACCGCGAGGCGGCGCTGCTGCAGCAGATCCTCGCGCCGGCGCTGCGCTCGCGCAACGCCGACCGCCGCAAGGAGGCGCTCGACGCGCTCGAGAACCTCGCCGTCGTCACCACGCACCTCAAGCACCTGCTGCTGATCAGGGACCTGCGCAAGCTCGCGGGATGACGCCCGAGGGTGGGTGGGGATGGCTGTGGACCTCAAGGCGCTGATCCGCGAGATCCCCGACTTCCCCAGCCCGGGGATCGGCTTCAAGGACGTCACGACGCTGATCGCCGACGCGGCCGGGCTCGACGCCGCCGTCACCGGCCTGGCCGAGGCGACGCGCGAGCTGCGCCCCGACATGGTGGTCGCCGCCGAGGCGCGCGGCTTCCTGCTCGGGCCGGCGCTCGCCCGCGACCTCGGGGCCGGCTTCATCCTCGCCCGCAAGCCGGGCAAGCTGCCGTCGGCGACGGTGCGCGCAGAGTACGCGCTGGAGTACGGGACCGACACGCTCGAGGTCCACAGCGACGCCGTCAGCCGCGGCGCGCGCGTGCTCGTCCACGACGACCTGCTGGCCACCGGCGGGACCGCGCGCGCCGTCTGCGAGCTGGTCGAGCGCCTCGGCGGCCTCGTCGTCGGCTGCGCGTTCCTCGTCGAGCTGACGTTCCTGGAGGGCCGCGCGACGCTCGACGGCTACGACGTGCGCTCGCTGGTCGCCTACGACGCCGAGTGAGCCGCCGGCCGGACCAGCGGCCCGGACAGCACGACGGTCCCCGGGCGCGACGGGTCGGGCGTCGTCTCGCGCGTCATCAGCACGTGGCCGTAGCGCGCGAGCGTCAGCGGCTCGGGCAGCGCGCCGACGAAGTCGAGCGTGCCGTCGGCCTTCGCCTGGTCGCGGACGAAGCCCAGCCGCCGCGGGCCCGCGGCGCCGGTCAGCCAGATCGCGTAGACCGAGCGCTCGCCGTGGCGGGGGATGCCCGTGCCGTGGAACAGCATCGCCAGCGCGCCGCCCTGGCGGACGACCTGCACGGTCGCGCTCGCGCGGCCGCCCGGCGAGGTCATGTCGGCCTGCGCGAGCACCCCGAGCGGGGCGGTCCTCGTCGTCGCCGCGGTCGTGGCGGTCGTCGCCGACGGGCCGCCGTCGCCGGAGCCGCCGCCGGTCGAGATCAGCACGATCACGAGCGCGGCGACCGCCAGCGCCGCGGCCGCGATCAGCACGGCGGCGATCTTCGAGCGGCCGCGGTGGCGTCGCTGGGCGTCGCGGCGGGCGTCGAGCGCGTCGCGCGCCTCGTCGACCTCGGCGACGTCGGCCGGGATCTCCGGCAGCGCGTCCTCGCGCACGCCGCCCGCGAGCAGCTCGCCGGCGACGGTCCACGCCCAGGCGCGTGCCGGCGGCGACGTCGACAGCAGCTCGCGCGTCGCCGCCCGCTCGGAGGCCGACTGCTGGCCGAGCAGGTAGTCGCCGACGCCCTCGGCCTGCTCGCGGTCGAGCTCCGGCGCCCCCGCAGCGGCCGCCAGGCGGCTCAGCGCGTCGAGCGCGCGCGCCCTGACCGCGGGCCGCTCGATGCGCAGCATCGCCGCCAGCTCCTCGTAGCCCCTGCCCTGGTCGAGCAGGAGCTGCAGGACCGCCCGGCGGTCGGGCGACAGCTCGTCGAAGACGGTCATCGGACGGCGGAAGGATACGGTTGCGGCCATGACAGACCCGGTTCGTCCCCTCTGGGAGCAGGGATTCGGCGGCCTGCTCGGCTTCACCGTCGACGAGGTCAGCGACGAGGTCGTGCGCGCCCACGCCGCCGTGCGACCCGAGCTCACGCAGCCGATGGGCCTCGTGCACGGCGGCGTCTACGCGTCGATCGCCGAGTCGCTGACATCGACCGCGACCGCGCTCGTCGTCGTGCCCAACGGCTTCATCGTCTCCGGCCAGTCCAACAACGCCTCGTTCCTGCGCCCGATCACGGAGGGGACGATCCACGTCGAGGCCCGCCGCCGCCACCGCGGCCGGACCTCGTGGATCTGGGACGTCGACGTCAGCGACGACGACGGCCGCCTGTGCGCGGTCGTGCGCATGACGATCGCGGTGCGCCCGGCGCCGGAGGGCTTCGTCGCCCCCTGGGACACGCGCAACGGCGACGGGCCGTCCTAGCCGCGGAAGCGGTTGGTGATCGGCACGCGCCGGTCGCGGCCGAACGCGCGGCTGGTGATCTTGATGCCGGGCGGGCTCTGACGCCGCTTGTACTCGGCGAGGTCGACGAGCCGGATCACGCGGTCGACGTCCGCCGCGGGCAGGCCGCGCTCGACGAGCTGGTGGCGGCCGAGGTCCTCCTCGACGTAGCCCTCGACGATCGCGTCGAGCACCTCGTAGGGGGGCAGCGAGTCCTGGTCGCGCTGGTCGGGACGCAGCTCGGCCGACGGCGGGCGCGTGACGATCTCGGCGGGCACGAGGCCCTCCGGGCCGTGCCGGGCGCGCGCGGCGACGAGCCGGTAGACGAGCAGCTTGGGGACGTCGCGGATCACGGCGAAGCCTCCGGCGCTGTCGCCGTAGAGCGTCGAGTAGCCGACGCTCATCTCCGACTTGTTGCCGGTCGTCAGCACCAGCCAGCCGAACTTGTTCGACATCGCCATCAGCAGGTTGCCGCGGATCCGCGCCTGCAGGTTCTCCTCGGTGATGTCCGGCTCGCGGCCCGCGAAGACCGGCGCCAGCAGCCGCTCGTAGGTCTCCATCGCCTCGGCGATCGGCAGCTCGATGAACTGCACGCCGAGGTTCTCGGCGAGCGCCTGTGCGTCGCCGCGCGTGCCGGAGCTGGAGTAGGGGGAGGGCATGCTCACGCACGTGACCCGCTCGGCGCCCAGCGCGTCGACGGCGACGAGCGCGACGAGCGTCGAGTCGACCCCGCCCGAGAGGCCGATGACGACGTGCTCGAAGCCGTTCTTGCGCACGTAGTCGCGCGTGCCGAGCACGAGCGCCCCGTAGATCTCGTCGTCGAGCTGCGGCGGCTGCGCCGTCGGCCCGCCGATCGTCGCGCCGGCCGGCGTCGCCCCGGCCGTCCGGAACGAGCCGAGGTCGGCGACCTCGGTCGTCGTCCGCCGCGCGGCCGGGCGCTGGCGCGTGTCGCGCAGCCGCGCCGAGCGCGCCGCCTGCGGGTCGACGTCGACGACGAGCAGGTCCTCCTCGAACTGCGGCGCGCGCGCGATCACCTCGCCGCGGTGGTCGCAGACGAACGAGGCGCCGTCGAAGATCAGCTCGTCCTGGCCGCCGACGAGCGCGCAGAACGCGAACGCCGCGAGGTTGTCGGCGGCGCGCTGGGCGACCATCCGCTCGCGCTCGGAGTCCTTGCCGGCGTGGTAGGGCGAGGCCGAGATGTTGACGATCACGGTCGCGCCGGACAGCGCCTCGGCGGTCGCCGGCGAGCCCTGCTGCCAGATGTCCTCGCAGATCGTCAGGCCGACGCGCACGCCGTCGACCTCGATCGTCGCCGGGACCGGGCCGCTCTGGAAGTAGCGGACCTCGTCGAAGACGCCGTAGTTGGGCAAGCGCATCTTGCGGTAGACGCCCCGCACGGCGCCGTCGGCGAGCACCGCCGCCGCGTTGTAGACGTCGGCGGCGCGCTCCGGGAAGCCGACGACGGCGACGATCCCGGTCGCCTCGGCGGCGATCCGCTGCAGCGAGTCGGCCGCGGCGGCGAGGAAGTGCTCCTTGAGCAGCAGGTCCTCGGGCGGGTAGCCGGTGACGACCAGCTCCGGCGCGAGCACGAGCTGCGCGCCCTGCTCGCGGGCGCGGGCGATCGCCTCGCGGACGCGGGCCTCGTTGCCTGCGATGTCGCCGACGGTGGCGTTGATCTGGGCGAGCGCGATGCGCACGCACCCATTATCCGGCCGCGCCGCGTCCCAGCCAGGCGTCGACGAACTCTTGCAGGCGCGGGTCGGAGGGGGCCGTCACGGTCAGCGAGTGCCGCCAGGCGCGCGCCACGATCCCGCCGGCCGAGCCGTCGTGGACGACGCGGACCTCCTGGCCCGCCCGCGCGAGCGCGTCCGAGGGCGGTCCGGCGACCTCGCGGGCGAGCCTCTCCAGCGGCGCGCGGTCGGCCGCGGACGCGTAGCGCAGCTCGACGTTGCCGGCGCGCAGGTAGCCGCCGGTCGCGGCGCGGTCCGAGCCGCCGGCGAGCACCGTCCCCGCCGACGTCGGCGTCGGCGAGTCGCCCGAGACGAGCACGACGACGATCGCGATCGCGACCCCGAGGACGACGGCCGAGGCGGCGATCAGCGCGATGGCGCGGCGCAGCGGCATCGGACGATTCAACCACGCGGCGGTAGCCTTGCGCGCGCAGATGGGCGTGCCCGGAGACCCGTACGACGCGCCGTTCGAGCCGCTCTACGAGCACGCGCTGGGCGGCCGCGCGCTCGACTTCTTCGACGCCCACACGCATCTGGGCCAGAACGACCCCGACGGGCGCAAGGCGACGGCCGAGGAGATCGTCGCCGGGCTCGAGCGCGCCGGGCACCGCCGCGCGCTGATCTTCCCGATGCACGAGCCCGACGGCTACGCGGCGCCCAACGACGCCGCGATCGACGCGGCGCGCCGCCGTCCCGACCGCCTCGTCGCCCTGGCGCGGATCGACCCCAACCGGGGGGAGGAGGCCGTCGCCGAGGCCGAGCGGGCGCTGGCCGCGGGCGCCAGGGGCTTCAAGCTGCATCCGCGCAGCGACGCGTTCGACCTGCCGCACCCGGTCGTCGAGCGCGTCGTCGCGATCGCGCACGAGGCGCGCGCGCCGGTCCTGTTCCACGCCGGGCGCGGCTTCCCGGGGCTCGGCGACGAGGCGGCGGCGCTGTCCCGGCGCTACCCGGGGGCGCGGCTGATCCTCGCGCACGCGGGCATCAGCGACCTCGGGCACATCGGCCCGATCGCGGCCGAGTCGCCCAACGTCTTCTTCGACACCTCGTGGTGGCTGGTCTCGGACCTGCTGATGCTCTACACGACGGTGCCGCCGGGCCGCATCCTGTACGCCAGCGACATGCCCTACGGCGCCGCGCGGGCGGCCGCGACGACGTCGCTGCGCTGCGCCGCCGAGGTCGGCCTCGACGACGACGCCGTGGCGCTGATCGCCGGCGCGCAGCTCGCGCGCGTCGTCGAGGGCGAGGAGCCGATCGACGCCGGCCCCGCGCCCGGCGCGGGCGTCCTCGGGGGGCGCGACCTGGTCGCCGAGCGTGGGATCAACTACCTGGGGGCGGCCTTCCAGGTGATGATCCGCGGCGGCGACCCGCGCGAGGCGCTGGCCCTCGGCCGGCTCGCCTTCCGCCCCGCGGCGACCGAGGTCGTCGCCTACGCCGACCGCCTCGTCGAGCGCGCGCAGGAGACGCTGGCGGTCGAGTCGGACCTGATCGGCGCCGACGACTTCGAGCGCGTCCGCGCCGCGCTGATGCCCGTCCTGGCGGCGCAGCTGCTGCTGGGCACGCCGAAGGCCGGCGCGCCGGGCTAGGCGCCCGTCTGGCCGCGCGCGTACGCTCGCGGGGCCGTGCGCTGCATCGCCCACCTCGACCTCGACGCCTTCTACGCCTCGGTCGAGCTGCTGCGGCGGCCGGAGCTGGCCGGCAAGCCGGTGATCGTGTCGGGCAGCGGGCCGCGGGCGGTCGTCACGACGGCCAGCTACGAGGCGCGCAGGTTCGGCGTCGGCTCGGCGATGCCGACCTCGCGGGCGCTGCGCCTGTGCCCCGACGCGATCCTGATCCCGCCCGACTTCGCCGCCTACCGCGAGGTCTCGGGCGTGGTCATGGGCCTCGTGCGCGACACGGTCGAGGTCGTCGAGACGGTCAGCCTCGACGAGGCCTACCTCGACCTCACCGGGCTGCTCTCGCCGCGCGCGGAGATGCGGCGCCTGGTCGGGCGCATCCACGCCGCGACCGGCCTGCACGCCTCGGTCGGCATCGGCCCCAACAAGCTCGTCGCCAAGGTCGCCTCGGACGCCGACAAGCCGCGCGGCTTCGTCGTGCTCACGCGCGAGCAGGCGTGCCGGCGCTTCGCCCCGTCGCCGCCCGGCCTGGTGCCCGGGATCGGCCCGAAGACGGTCGAGCGGCTCGCCGCGCTGGGCATCGACACGCTGGCCGCGCTCGCGGCGGCCGACCCCGAGCGGCTCGCGGCGACGTTCGGCCCCAACCACGGCCGCGACCTGATCCGCCGCGCGCGCTTCGAGCACGACGGGCCGGTCAGCAACGAGCGGATCGCCAAGTCCGAGTCGCGCGAGACGACGTTCGACGTCGACGTCGCCGACCGCTCCGAGCAGGAGCGCCGGCTCGCGCGCCTGGCCGACGAGCTGTGCGAGCGCCTGGGCCGCCAGGAGCGCCGCGGGCGCACGGTGGCGATCAAGGTCCGGCTCGACGACTGGACCACCGTGACGCGGGCGCGCACGCTCGAGCGGGCGACGAACGACGCGCCGGTCGTGCGCTCGATCGCGCTCGAGCTGCTGCGCGCCTACGCGCCGCCGCGGCCGGTGCGCCTGCTCGGCGTGCAGGTCGCCGGGCTCGACCGCGAGGAGGACGCGGCCGCCGCCGATCAGCTCGCGCTGGAGATCTGAGCCGGCGGTCGCGCTCCGGGTCCCGAGACCGCGCCTCAGGCGAGGACGTTGTTGCCCGGAGCCTTGACGAGCCTGCCGTCGACCGAGAACCGCACCGTGCAGTCCGAGCCGTCGTCAGCGGCGAAGTGCAGCGTCGCGGTGGCCTGCAGCCGAGTCGTCGACGCGAACATCGCGGTGACGTCGGTGTGGGCGGCCTGGTAGAGCTGGCCGGTCCAGTGGAAGCCCTTGCCGCTGACCTTGCCCTCGCCCTTGATCTGGTACGGGCGCGGCGACTGCGGCTGGCCGTTCGCGCACTGCGCCGTCGAGACCGGCGAGATCAGCTTGACCAGCGCGCGCCAGCCGTCGGAGTGGTACTGCAGGCCGATCGCCGCGAAGCCGTGGTCCGGGGCCATGGCGACGGTGTAGTAGCCGGCGTAGGGGAGACCGGTCGGCGGCTTGTGCACGCAGGCGCCGAGATGCTTGACGTAGTGGGCCTTGCAGGTCGTCGCCGCCTGCGTCGGGGCGGCGGCCAGCGCACCGGCCGCCAGCGCGGCGACGGTCGCGGAGGAGAGGAGGCGGTGAGCGGCGGGCATGGCGCGCGACGCTAGCCGTGTCGGCGCTGAGCGGGCAGGGTGGAGCGTACGCGCGAGCGCGTATCGCCCGGCTAGTACAGCGCGGCCGCCAGCCGCCGCCGGTACTCGCGCGGGCGCGGGTCCTCGGGGCCGAGCTCGTCGAGCACGCCGACGATCGCGCGGCGCAGCTCGTCGGTGCGCTCGGGGTGGGTCTCGATCGCGGCCAGCAGCGCGTCGAGCCCGTCGTCGAGCAGTCCCTCGTCGAGCGCGGCGAGCGCGGGGGACAGCTCGGGCACGTCCTCGAGCGCGATTCGCGCGGCGATCCCGTCGGCCGCGAACGAGCCCTGCACGGGCTCGAGCACCGCCAGCGCCGCGTCGCGCTCGCCGCGCGCGAGCAGCATCCGCGCCAGCGGCACGGCGGCGTCGGCGCGGCCGGGCTCGAGCTCGAGCGCCCGGCGCAGCGACGCCTCGTCGCCCGCGTCGGCCAGCCGCTGCGCCTCGCTGGGGACGAGCGCGTCGAAGAACCGCTCGACGGCGGGCGGCGGCTGCACGCCGACGAACTCGTCGGCGATGCGCCCGTCCTTGAACGCCTTGACGGCCGGGATCCCCTGGATGCCGAAGGCGCGCGCGAGGTTCGGGTTGCTGTCGGTGTCGACCTTGGCCAGCACGACCTCGCCCTCGCGCGCGGCCGCGGCGCGCTCGAGCACCGGCCCGAGCTGGCGGCACGGCCCGCACCACTCCGCCCAGAAGTCGACGACCACCGGGGTCGTCTTCGAGCGCTCGAGGACCTCGGCCTCGAACGTTGCCTCGGTGACGTCGATGACCATGGCCCGCAGGGTACGAAAGACTTGGCGCGTGCTGGCCATCGAGGACACGGGGGGCGACGGCCGGACGGACCGGCCGTGCGTCGTCCTGCTGCACGGCCTCACCGCGACGCGCCGCTACGTCGTCATGGGGTCCAGGCTGCTCGAGCGCGAGGGGCTGCGCGTCGTCGCCTACGACGCGCGCGGGCACGGCGACAGCGATCCCGCCGAGCGCTACGACTACGCGTCGCTGGTCGACGACCTGCTCGCGGTGATGGACGACCTCGGCGTCGAGCGGGCCGTGCTCGCCGGCGCCTCGATGGGCGCCCACACGGCCGCGCGGCTGGCCATCGAACGACCCGAGCGCGTCGCCGGCCTCGTCGCGATCACGCCCGCGTTCCTGCCCGGCGACCGGCCGCGCCTGGACCACTGGGACGCGCTCTCGGAGGGGTTGCGCCGTGGCGGCGTCGACGGCTTCCTCGCCGCCTACGGCGACCCGCGCGTGCCCGAGCAGTGGCGCGAGACGGTGCTGAAGGTGATGCGCCAGCGCCTCGAGCGCCACCGCCATCCCGAGGCGGTCGCCGACGCGCTCGCGCAGGTGCCGCGCTCGCGCCCGTTCGAGGACGAGGCCGAGCTGGCGCGGATCGCCGCGCCGACGCTCGTCGTCGCCGACCGCGACGAGGCCGACCCGGGCCACCCGCTGCGCGTCGGCGAGCGCTGGGCGCAGCTGATCGACGGCGCCCGCCTGGTCGTCGAGGAGCCGGGCCGGTCGCCGATCGCCTGGCAGGGCGGCCAGCTCTCGCGCGTGATCGCGGGGCTCGTCGCCGAGGCGCGCTGACGGCTCCCGAAGGCGACCGCGCAGCGAGATCCGGCCAGCGTCCCCTTGTGCGGCGCGGGCGGTTCGCGCAGGATTCCCCGTGTGCCCGACCCCTTCGCGACCCTCGGCGTGGACCCCGGCGTCAGCGAGCGCGAGCTCGCCGCCGCCTACCGGCGCCTGGCCAAGCGCTGGCACCCCGACCGCGCCGGCGGCGAGGTGGGGACCGACGAGCGCATGGTCGCGCTCAACGCCGCCTACGCGCAGGCGCGCTCGCAGCTGCGCCGCGCGGCGCGCACGCGCAAGGCCGATCCCGTCGTCACGCGCCGCAAGCCGCCGGGCGCGTGGCTGTCGGCCGAGACGCGCAAGGCGCTCGGCTGGGAGCTGCTGACCGCGCTGGTCGAGGACGAGCGCGTCGAGCGCATCGCCAGCGCCGGCGGCCCGGGCCGCGGGCCGATCAGGCTCGTCGTCACCGACCGGCGCCTGCTGTGGCTGGTCGAGGACGCGGTGACCGCGCGCCTGGACTGGGTGCGCTTCGGCCTGATCGAGCACGCCGAGGTGCGCCGGCCGCTGCTGAGCAGGCGCCGCGGCGCGCTGCTGCGCCTGCGCACGAAGACGGGGCGGCGCTTCGCCTTCGGCGACATCGAGCCCGAGCTGGCGCAGGCGATCGCCGCCCGCGCGCTCGTGGCAGCGACGCCGTGAGCTGGCTGGAGGAGTTCCGGCGCTGGCACGACATGGCGCGTGCGGCCGGCATCGCCGAGCCGGAGGCGATGGTGCTCGCGACGGCGGACGCCCAGGGGCGCCCGAGCGCGCGGACCGTGCTGCTGCGCGGGCTCGACGAGCGCGGCTTCGTGTTCTTCACCAACTACGAGTCACGCAAGGGCACGGAGCTGGCCGCCAACCCGCACGCCGCGCTCGTCTTCGGCTGGTACGCGATCCAGCGCCAGGTCACCGTCGCCGGGACCGTGCGGCGCGTCAGCGCGCAGGAGTCCGACGCCTACTGGGAGACGCGGGCGCGCGGCTCGCGGCTCGCGTCGGCCGCCAGCCCGCAGTCGCGCGTGATCGCCGACCGCGCGGAGCTCGACCTGCTCGTCGCCGAGCTCGACCGGCGCCACCCGGGCGAGGACGTCCCGCGCCCGGAGCACTGGGGCGGCTTCCGGCTCGAGCCGACGCGCGTCGAGCTCTGGCGGGGTCGCGAGCACCGCATGCACGACCGCATCCGCCACACGCGCGCCGACGGCGGCTGGGTGATCGAGCGGCTGGCGCCATAGGGGCCGCCGCCGTCCGGGCGAGCGCGGCCCGCGAGGCCCGGGCAACCCGCTCGTCAACGCTCGATAATGCGTGTTATGTCTACCCGTCGGTGGGAGCGCCCGCCCGGCGGCGTGGCCCTGTCCGCCCCGTAGGCTGGCGGGCCGTGGACGAAGAGGACCTCGTCGAGGAGGTCGTCGCGATCGCGACCGGGGTCGACGTGTCGATCAT
>DASZVK010000070.1:0-14770 GCA_035547175.1 Solirubrobacteraceae bacterium | reverse complement strand
GAGGTCGACCGCGGTCAGCGCGTGGACGGCGGTCACGCCCGCCAGCATCAGGCCGCCGGCCTCCTCGAAGCCCAGCGACGCGGGCTTCGGCACGAGCGCCGCGGCGTCGGCGACGACGTGGCCGGCGTAGGCGCCCGGGACCCGGAAGGCGATGACCTCGTCGCCCGCCGCGACCGGGCCCGCCGGGCCCCGCGCGCCGGGGCCGGCCGCGAGGACGACGCCGGAGGCCTCGAAGCCGATCCGCAACGGCAGCGCCGCGGGGTCGTCGCCCATCGCGCCGCCGTAGAGCTTCCAGTCGATCGGGTTGACGCCGGCCGCGCGCACCTCGACGAGGGCCTGGCCGGGACCCGGCGGCCTCACCGGAACCGTGACGGAGGCGAGCACGTCGGGCCCGCCGTAGGCGGTCGCGACGACGGCGGTGGTCGACTCGGGCGGCTGGGCGTCGGACATGGTGGGCCAACGATGGCAGACGGCCGCCGCGCGGCGGGCCGGTAGGCTCGCTCCATGCCGCCCGTGCCCCAGCTCGTCAGCGCCGAATGGCTCGCCGAGCGCCTCGACGAGGAGGACCTGCGGGTGCTCGACGCGACCGTCTGGCTCCGCATCGACCCCGACGGCGGCGGCGCGAGCGTCGAGAGCGGCCGCGCCTCCTGGGAGGCGGAGCACATCCCCGGCAGCGCCTTCGCCGACCTGATCGAGGACCTCTCCGACAACACGTCGGGCCTGCCGTTCACGCGGCCGTCGGCGCGGGCGTTCGCCGAGGCGGCTTCGCGCCTGGGCGTCGGCGAGGGCACGCGCGTCGTCGTCTACGACGCCGACCACGGCGCCTGGGCGACGCGGCTGTGGTGGCTGCTGCGCTCGTTCGGCTTCGACGACGCCGGGGTGCTCGACGGCGGGCTGACCGCCTGGAAGGCCGAGGGCCGGCCGCTGACCTCGCAGCCGGCGCCGCCGCGCCCCCCGGCGCGCTTCGTCCCCGCCCCGCGCGAGGAGCTCGTCGCCGACCGCGAGGCCGTGCGGGCGGCGATGCGCGACGGCGGCGCCTGCCTGGTCAACGCGCTGCCGGCGCCGCTGTTCTCCGGCGAGGTCGCCGTGGCGCCGGGGCGCGCCGGGCGCATCCCCGGCAGCGTCGGCGTGCCCGCCGGCGAGCTCGTCGACCCGCAGACCACCCGCTGCCTCTCGCCCGAGTCGCTGCGAGAGCGCTTCGCCGCCGCCGGCGCGCTGCGCGACGAGCCGATCGTCGCCTACTGCGGCGGCGGGATCGCGGCGACCGCCGACGCCTTCGCGCTGTCGCTGATCGGGCGCGACGACGTCGCCGTCTACGACGGCTCGCTGGTCGAGTGGGTCTCCGACCCCGAGGCGCCGCTGGAGACCGGCTAGGCGGGCGCGGTCAGCGCCGCGCCCGCGCGCACGTGCAGCCGCCGTGCGACGGCCGTCGCGCATGCGGCGAGCGCGGCGACGACGACGAACGCGACGACGAACGGCGAGCGCGCGTCCTCGCGGCCGGGCACGAGCGCGCCGAGCGGGTCGCCGAGCCGCAGCGCCATCGTCGCCACCGCCACCGCGAGCCCGCTGAAGAGCTGCTGCGACGTGCTCAGCAGCGCGTTGGCGTCGCGCATGCGCTCGTCGGGGACGTCGCCGAACGCCAGCGTCCAGTAGCCGGTCATCGAGACCGAGCGCGCCATGCCACTGACGACCAGCAGCGCGAGGGTCGCCACGGCCGGCGTGCCCGCGGTCAGCGCGCCGCACAGCAGCGCCGCCGCGGCGCTGACCGCGGTGCAGGCGGTCAGCACCCGGCGGAAGCCGAGGCGGCCGTAGAGGAACGTCGTCATCGGCTTGGCGCCGACGTTGCCGACGAAGACCGCCATCACGACGGCGCCGGACTTGACGGGGCTCCAGTGGAAGGCGACCTGGAACAGCAGCGCCAGCAGGAACGGGATCGAGCCGATCACCATCTGCATCAGCGCGGCGCCGCCCAGCGCGTTGCCGTAGGTCGGGATGCGCAGCGTGCGCAGGTCGAGCAGCGGCGCCGCGACGCGCAGCAGGTGGCGCACCGCGCAGGCCAGCAGCACGGCGGTCGCGGCCGCGGCGACGGCGACCGCGGCCCACGGCGGGCGCTGCTCGGAGACGAGGTGCGCGACGACGGGCACGCCGCCGAGGCCGCCGACGGTGAGCACGACGCCGGCCAGGTCCAGCGCCGGCGGCGCCTCCTGCGGCCGGTTCGCGACCAGCCGCAGCGCGCAGCCGAGCGCGACGACGCCGAGCGGCACGTTGACGAGGAACAGCCAGCGCCAGCTCGCGTAGGTGACGATCGCCCCGCCGACCAGCGGCGCGAGCACCGGCGCCAGCAGCGCCGGCCAGACGACGTAGGCGGTCAGCCGCATGATCTGCGACGTCTCGGCGCCGTCGAAGACGACCATCCGCCCGACGGGGACCATCATCGCCCCGCCGACGCCCTGGAGCACGCGCCAGCCGACGAGCTCCCAGACGCCGGCGCTGAGCGCGCAGCCGACCGACGCGAGCGTGAAGACGACGATCGCCGACAGGAACACGGCCCGGTAGCCGAGGCGCCGCGTCAGCCAGGCGCTGAGCGGGATCAGCGCGGCGACGGTCACGAGGTAGGCCGTCACGACGAGCCCGATCGCGCTCGGCGAGACCCGCAGCGCGTCTCCGATCCTCGGGGCGGCGGTCACGACGATCGTGCCGTCGAGGATCTCCATGAACATGCAGCCGGCGACCAGGAAGGCGACGTTGCGGTGCCGGCGGTCGACCATGGCTGGACCCCGGCATCGTCGCACAGGCCGCCGTCGCGCGGACGCGGGAGCGGGAGCGCCGCCCGTCCCCCGGCGGCGCTCCCACGGTCCCGTCCCCTGCTCGTCCCTACACCTCCGAGCCCTCCGGGTGGGCCTGGAGCACCTCCTCGCCGGACTCGCCCGTGCGCACGCGGTAGGCCTCCTCGACCGGGATCACGAACACCTTGCCGTCGCCGACCGCGCCGGTGCGGCCGTACGTCAGGACCGAGTCGACGATCGTCTGCACGTCGTCGTCGTCGACGACGCACTCGACCTTGACCTTCGGGCGCAGGTAGTTGGTCAGCTCCGCGCCGCGGTAGCGCTCGGTGATCCCCTTCTGCCGGCCCGAGCCCTTGACCTCGGTGATCGACAGCGACGGCAGCCCCTTGGCGAGCAGGTCCGTGCGGATCGGCTCGAACGCCTCGTGGCGGATGTAGGCGATGACGAGCTTCATGCCGTCACCCCCGTCGGCTCCGGGTAGGCCGTCGGCGCCGCGGGCGGCACCGAGCCGGCCGGCCGGTAGCCGATCAGCTCGGCCGCCGGGATGAACTGCTCCGGGTAGCCGTACATGCCGTGCTCGGAGATGTCCAGGCCGGCCTCCTCGTCCTCGTCGCTGACGCGCAGGCCGAAGGTCGCCTTGATCGCACCGAACGTGATCAGCGACAGCACGAAGACGGTCGTGAACGCGATCGCCACGCCCAGCGCCTGGACGCCGAGCTGCTCGAAGCCGCCGCCGTAGAACAGGCCCGCCTTGCCGACGCCGTTGTAGGCGGCGAGGCGGTCGGACGTGAACAGGCCGCAGGAGAGCGTGCCCCAGATGCCCGCGGCGCCGTGCGCCGAGAGAGCGCCGACGGGGTCGTCGAGCTTGCGGTCGATCGCGTAGACGCACAGCACGACCAGCACGCCCGCGATCACGCCGATGATCGGCGCCGCCCAGAACTCGACGTAGCCGGACGGGGCGGTGATCGCGACGAGCGCGGCGATCGCGCCGTTGCCGCACATGCCGACGTCGAGCTTCTTCGTCTTGAGGTAGACGGTCAGCGCGGCGCCGAGCACGCCGGCGGCGGCGGCCAGGTTGGTCACGACGACGACCTCGGCGAAGCGGCCGTCCCCCGTGCCGAGCGTCGAGCCCGGGTTGAACCCGAACCAGCCGAGCCACAGGATCAGCACGCCGAGGCCGAACAGCGGCATGCTGTGGCCGGGGATCGCCCGCGGCTTGCCGTCGGGGCCGTACTTGCCCTTGCGCGGCCCGAGCAGCAGCAGCGCCGCCAGCGCGCCGGTCGCGCCCGTGAGGTGCACGACGGTCGAGCCGGCGAAGTCCTGCACGCCCTGGCCGATGTGGGTGAACAGGCCGCCGCCCCAGCCCCAGTGGGCGATCAGCGGGTAGATGACGCCGGCGAAGACGACGCCGTAGATCGGGTAGGCGACGAACTTGATCCGCTCGATCGTCGTCCCCCAGACGATCGCCAGCGACACGGCGCAGAAGGCGAACTGGAAGAAGAAGAACGCGGCCGAGCCGCCGTCGAACGTCGTGCCGTTGTAGGTGTCCCCGTAGCCGATCGCGAAGCCCGTGTTGCCGAGCAGCCAGCCGGCGCCGCCGAAGGCGAGCCCGAAGCCGACGATCCACCAGACGATCGACGACACGGAGAAGTTCACGAGGATCTTCGCGACCATCGTGCCGACGTTCTTGCCGCGCGTGAAGCCGAGCTCCAGCAGCAGGAAGCCGGCCTGCATGAACATCACCAGGCAGCCGGCGACGATCACCCAGGTCCAGTTGAGCTCGCCGGCGGTCTTCGACAGGCCGGCCGACAGCGACTTGAGCGTCGGCGCGTCGTCGGCCATCGCCGCGGCCGGCGAGATCAGCACGGCGGCGAGCGCCAACGCGGCGACGGCCGCCAATGAGGCACGTCTGGGTCTCATGGAGTACAGGCCCTCCTTTGGTTCGGGGAAGCAGGGAGACCTTCGGCGAGCGAGCGCGCCGTGTCCTTGGACCTGTGTCGAAATCGGAGGCCGTCGCGTTCGTCACGGCGTCGATGCCGCGCGGCGCGGTCGGCCTGGCGGCGTGGCTCAGCCGCGCAGCGCCAGCACCGTCTCGCGGTGCGCGCGCATCGCCTCGCGGCCGTCCTCCCCCGGCTGCGTGCGGAAGCCGCAGTAGAGGGCGACGCCGAACTCGGCGAGGTGACGCGAGGCGGTGGCGTGGCGGCGGCGCAGGCCCGCGACGCCGTCGAGCGGCAGCACGATGCCGAGGAAGACGCGCGCGCCGCGCGCGTCGAGGTCGTCGAGCGGCGCGAAGAAGCGGTCGTCCTCGCTGCGCAGGTAGCGCGGGCCCGCCAGGTGCAGCCAGTCGACCGGGCGACCGGACTCGGCGACGGCGAGGTTGGCCATCCGGACGAGGACGCCGAGGTCCCGCGCCTCGTACATCGGCCACTCCGGGAACGTCCCGTAGCAGAGGTGGTAGCCGACGAGCGCCTGCTCGGGCACGAGGCGCGTCAGCCTCGCCACGGGCCCGGCGAAGCGCTCCCAGGCGTCGCCGGCGGTCCACGGCAGCACGCCCTCGAGGTCGAGAGGCTCGTAGGCGCAGTCCCACTGGATCGCGAGGTCGGCGGGCGGGATCGCGTCGGTCAGCCGCTCGAGCTCGCGCGCGACGAGATCCTCGTAGGCGTGCTGCGCGACCGGGAAGTCGCGCGCGAAGTCGGCCTTGAAGGCGTTGAGCGCGCTCGACGGGAACGGCAGCCCGACCTGGAAGCGCAGCCCCTGCGGGATCGCGCCCGCGCCGCGCAGCTCGCGGAAGACCTCGTAGGAGGCGATCGCGTCGTCGATGCGCGGCCAGCGCCCGAAGCGCGGCTCGGCGCCCTCGCGCAGCGCGAGGACCGGGGTCTCGTAGGCGTGGCGCGGGACGCCCGTCGGCGATGCGGTCTCCTCGACCACGACGACGCCGTCCGCCGGCCGGCACAGCCGCTCGCGCTCGTAGCCGACCCACGCGCCGCGCGGCCCGGTCTCGCCGTCGGGCAGCGCGAAGGCCAGGTCGCCGAACAGCTCGGCGCCCGCCCGGAACGCCTCCTCGCTGGAGGCGACCGGCAGGCTGCCGACGAGCAGCAGCTCGCTCGTGACGCGGCCGGCCATGCCGGCATCTTCGCAGCGCGGCGCGGCGGCCGCCGAGGGTCGTCCGACGGCACCGGGCGCAGCGCCGATCGGATACGCGCCGACGTGGTGCAGGGAACGTCGCCGCGGCCGATCACCCCGGCGCGATGGGAACGCTGAAGCTCGACAGGAACGCCTACGAGGAGCTCCAGACCACCGGGAAGGTGGTCGTCTCCGACGGGAGCGGCTCCACCGTGACGATCTACCGGTCCGACCTCACCGAGTGGGAGCTGACGAAGCTCGGCCACGGCGGCACCGTCCACTACCGCGAGGACAGCAAGCTCGACGCGCGGCGGTAGCGGCCGCGCGCGCCCGCGGCGGCGCTCAGCCCTCGCCGCGGTCGAACTCGCGCCGCAGCCGGTCGCGGCTCGCGCCGTAGCCGGTCGTCTCGCGCGCGATCAGCGCGCCCAGCAGCGCGGCGACGATCGCGAGCAGGACGACGGAGCGGACCCGGTCGGCGATCGGCAGCAGCGCGAGCAGGAGCACGGCCAGCGCCAGCCGGCGGCGGTTGAGCGAGCGCACGCCCCGCAGCCGCAGCGCCACGTGGCCGAGGAGGTAGACGGCCACGCCGCCGAGCAGGCCGAACGCCGGCACGGTGCGCAGCCGCGCGTCGACGTGCTCGAGCGTCTCGTGCAGCCCGAAGGCCGCCAGCACGATGCCCGCGACGAGCGCGAAGTGCAGGTAGGAGTAGACGTCGCGCGCGAGCTCGTTGCGCTCCCGCCCCGCCGGCGCGCGCATCAGCCGCCGGGCGTTGACGATCGACACGACGTCGAAGTACAGCCACCACAGCTCGGAGACGAGCGCGATCCCGAGCACGGCGGTGACGATCACCGCGGCGCCGAGCCCGACGTCGCTCGCGATGCCCAGCGCGACGATCGACTCGCCGAGCGCGATCAGGACGAACAGCCCGTGGCGCTCGGAGAGGTGGCCGGGCTCGAGCAGCCAGCCCTCGGAGCCGAAGAAGTAGGGCACGGCCATGTCGACGGCGAGCGCGAGCGCCCACACCGCCGCCTGCGCGCCGGGGCCGAGGAACGAGCCCGCGATCAGCGCGCCGCCGGTGACCGCGGCGCCGAGCGCCAGTGAGCGGACCGACGCCCGCAGCGCCGGGGCGTCCGCGCTGGCCAGCAGGAACAGCGCGATGTGCGCGGCGCGGACGGCCGCGTAGGCGATCGCGAACGCCAGCCCGCGGTCGCCGAACGCCTCGGGCACGGCGAGCGTGACGACGAGCAGCGCCGCCATCGCCGCGAAGACGGCGATCCGCACGGCGCCCTCCTCGGGATCGACGACGCTCGTCAGCCAGGCGTAGCCGGTCCACGCCCACCACAGCAGCCCGAGCACGAGCAGCCCGCGGCCGACGCCGACCCAGCTCGGGTCGCCGACCATCAGCGCCGTGCAGCGCGTCACGGCGAGCACGAAGACGAGGTCGAAGAACAGCTCCAGCGGCTTGACGCGCTCGCCCTCTCGCATCACCGCGGTCAGGCGCGCGGGTCGCGTGGGCGTCGGCTCGCCGGCCATCGCGACCGACTCTACGGCGAGGGCTCGCGGCTTCCGGTATTGCTCACGGTCGTCGACGGGCGGATCGCGCTCCGTCGCCGAACCCGACGAGGAGGACGACCGTGCACAAGCGGCAGATCAACCCCTGGACGTGGCAGGACCAGTTCGGCTTCTCCCAGTGCTGGCGGGTCGACTCGCCGTCGGCCGTGCTGTTCCTCGCCGGGCAGGGCCCGGCCTCGGCGGACGGCGAGCTGGTCGGCGCAGGCGACTTCGAGGCCCAGGCGCGTCAGGTCTTCGCCAACCTCGCGACCGTCCTCGAGCAGGCCGGCGCCAGTCTCGAGTCGGTCGTCAGGCTCGTCGTCTACCTGACGGACATGGCCAACCTGCGCGCCTACGAGCGCATCGTCTCGGAGCTGATCCCGGGCCCCAAGCCGGTCGGCACCGCGATCGGCGTGCGGTCTCTCGCCGTCGAGGAGATGCTGATCGAGATCGAGGCGACCGCCGTCGTCTGACCGAGGCCCGGCCGCAGCCGCGTCAGACGGTCGCGGCCTCGCCCGGGCGCAGGTCGACGAGCACGTCGCGCAGGCCGGCGTCGTCGAACGCCGCGCGCACGGCCTCGGGCGCGACCGAGAAGTGGCCCCAGCCCTCCTGGTGGACCGGCACGACCGCGCGCACGCCGAGGCTGGCGGCCGCCTGCGCCGCCTCGGCGGCGCCGAGCGTCAGCAGCGCGCCGTCGAACAGGCCCTCCAGCTTCGCGCCGCCGACGAACAGCACGGCGACGTCGAGCGAGCCGGTCCGCTCGGCGATCTCGCGCACGACGCGCACCGACGCGTTGTCGCCCGAGACGTAGAGCGACGGCGCGCCGGGGGCCCGCAGCACGAAGCCGACGACCGGCCCGGTGAGGTGGTCGGTCCCGTCCGGGCCGTGCTGCGCGGGGACCGCCGTGACCTCGACCGCACCCACGGTGGTCGACTGCCACGGCGCCAGGCCGACCGCGCCGCCGCCGAGCCGCTCGGCGCCCGCCTCGGTCGTCAGCACGGTCCCGGCCCGCGCGAGGAAGGCGCGCCCGGACTCGTCGAGGGTGTCCGGGTGGTGGTCGTGGGAGAGCAGCACCACGTCGACGTCGCCGATCTCGTCGGCGCCGATCGCCGGGCCGGCGAGCTTGGCGATCCTCGGCGCCGGCGGCTCGCCGTACTCGCGCGGCGCCTCGTCGAACGTCGGGTCGGTGAGCAGCCGCAGCCCCGCGTACTCGATCAGCGCGGTCGGGCCGCCGACCACCGTCACGGCGATCGAGGTCTGCGCCGGCGAAGGAGAGGACATGCGCAGACGATACGCCGCGCGGCGTCGGACGGCCGCTAGTCGGCCGCCTCCGCCGTCCGATGCCCGGTCGAGAAGACGATCAGCAGCTCCGCCTCGCCGTCGCCGACGTTGCGGGCGTTGTGCACCACGCCGGCCGGGATGCTGATCACGTCCCCGCGCTCCATCGCGACCTCCCGGTCGTCCCACGTGTGGACGATCGAGCCGCTGAGGACCTCGAGGACCTCGTCGCAGGTCGGGTGCACGTGCCGGCCGTTGGCCTGGCCCGGCGCCAGGATGCAGCGGCCGGTCGTGAGCACGTCGCTGTTGCCCTGCTCGCCGGACACCTGCCAGACGAGACGGCCCCAGGGCATCTCCTCGACGGTGAACTCGGCGGGTCGGGAGACCCGGATCCGGTCAGGCCGTGACAAAGCCGCTCACCTCCACGCGGTCGCCGTCGGAGTGCAGCGCCGCCTCGTAGATCCCCATGACCGCGAGCGCGTCCTCGAGCGTGCCGATCGTCGCCGGCCGGTCGTCGAGGACGCACTCCAGGAAGTGCATCAGCTCGCCGTAGATGCCCTGCGTGAACAGCGCCTTGTTCTCGAGCGTGTTGAGCCCGTTCTGCGCCTCCCAGACGAGCGCGCCGTGGTCGAAGCCCTCGGGCGCGAACGACAGCGCGGTGCCGTAGCCGAAGGGGATCCCGCGCTGGTAGCGGACCAGCAGCGAGTTCTCGATGTCGACGCGCCAGTCCTCGCCGAACAGCCCGTAGTACTCGAAGGGCTGCGAGAACGGCGTGCCCTCGCCGAGGTGCAGGTTGCCGATCACGCCCGACTCGAACTCGATCAGGCACGCTCCGCCGCGACCGCCCGGGCCGCGCACCACGGTGACCGCGCGCGCCGGCCCGGCGACTGCGAGCATCAGGGAGACCGGGTGGCATCCGTCGCTCAGCCAGCGCCCGACCGCGTCGGGCTCGCTGAGCGCGCGCTCGACGTCGGCCGGCACGGACATCGGGTACACGGCGAGCATCGAGCGCAGCGGGGTCACCCCCGGCTGCGAGACGATCTCGATGGCCTTGCGCGTCGCCGGCTGGAAGGCCTTCTTCAGTCCCACGACGGCGACGCGATCGCCGCGCGCGGCGATCATCTCCGCCACCTGGTGGGCGCGCGTGGCGGGCGGCTTCTCCATCCAGACGTGCAGTCCGCGGCCGAACGCCTCGACCGCGAGCTGGGGGTGCAGGGCGTGCGAGACGCACAGCAGGACCGCGTCGAGCGCCTCCGCGTCGTACATGGCCGCGGCGTCCGTGTAGTGGGCGTGCGCGCCGTACTGGGCGGCGGTCCGCGCCGCCAGGTCGCCGTCGATGTCGCAGACGGCGACGAGCTCGGCCGGCAGGTAGTTGAGCGCCGGCAGGAGGTTGCGGTAGGCGTGCGAGCCCGCGCCGACGAGGCCGAGGCGGACGCGGCGGTCGAAGTCGCGCTGGTAGGTCATCAGGCGATCCCCCGGACGGCGCTGCGCAGGAACGCGAGGTCGCGCGTCGTGACCGCGTCGCCGTACTCGTAGCCGTCGATCGGCCTGCCGTGGCTGGGCGGGTTGAGGCAGATCACCGGCGACACGCCGTCGTCGACGATCCGCTGGGTGACTTCGGCGACCGGCCAGCTCGCCTCCTCGAGCGCCACGTTGAGGTCGAGCCGCTCGCCGTCGCCGTCGGAGCGGCCACCCTTGACGTGGTAGAAGGCGATCAGGTCGCGCAGGCCCTCGTAGACCTCGAGCGTCGGCTTGACGCCCGTCGCCCACTGGTTCTGCGCGTCCCAGGTGAGGCTGACCGCCCCCGGCCGCTCGAGCGCGTCGAAGAAGCCGCGGAACTCGGCGGTCGTCGACAGCATGCAGTCCCAGGCCTCGTTCTCGATCGTCGCCTCGAAGCCCGCGTCGGCGATCGCGTCGATCGCGCGCCGATAGGCCGGGACGACGTACGGATGCTCGCGCCGGACGTGCTCGACCGCGTCGCCGTCGAGCTCCCTGCGGCCCGGAAGCTGGGCGCCGAGCAGCCGCACGAAGCGCGGGCGCAGGACCTCGGCGAGCCGCAGGACGTGGTCGAGGTCGGCGAGGTCCTGGCCGGCGAACGCCTCCTCGCCCGCGGTCGCGTCGCCGCCGAGCAGCACCGAGGAGAGGCAGTAGACGCGCAGGCCCGCGGCGTCGAGGGCCGCCGCGGCCCTCTGCGCCTCGTCGACCGTCAGGTCCTTGAGGTCCTTGCCGTAGATCGCGTCCTTGAGGTCGACCCAGCGCATGCCCCATTCCCGATGGCGGGCGATGCTCTCGTCGAAGTCGGCGCCCCCCATCACGTTGAGCATCGTCAGCTCCACCAGGCGGCCGGGGGCGTCCGCCTCGGCGGCCATGGGCTCCGTCGTCGTCATCCGTTCGTCTCTCTTGTCGTGGTGATCTGCTTGAAGGTCTTGACGTGGTCGGTCATCGCCCGCTCGGTCGGCAGGCGCTCGATGCTCGACGCGCCGAAGAAGCCGGCGACGCCCGTCGTCCGCTCGAGCACGTACGCCGCGTCGGGCGGCTCGGCGATCGGGCCGCCGTGGCAGAGCACGATCGCGTCGGCGTCGACGGCGACCGCCGCGTCGCGGATCCGCTGGACGCGCGTCACCGACTCGTCGAGCGTCAGCGCGGTGCGCGCGCCGATTGTGCCCGAGGTCGTCAGGCCCATGTGCGCGACGAGCACGTCGGCCCCCGCCTCGGCCATCGCCCGGGCCTGCGCCTCGTCGAACACGTAGGGCGACGTCAGCAGGCCCTGGCGGTGGGCCTCGGCGACCATCTCGACCTCGAGCGCGAAGCCCATGCCGGTCTCCTCGAGGTTCTGGCGGAAGACGCCGTCGTAGAGGCCGACCGTCGGGAAGTTCTGCACGCCCGAGAAGCCCATCGCCCCGAGCTCGCGCAGGAACACCGGCATCAGCCGGAACGGATCGGTCCCGCAGACGCCGGCGAGCACCGGCGTGTCGGCGACGACCGGGAGCACCTCGCGCGCCATCTCGACGACGACCTGGTTGGCGTCGCCGTAAGGCAGCAGGCCGGCGAGCGAGCCGCGCCCGGCCATCCGGTAGCGGCCGGAGTTGTAGATGATGATCAGGTCCGCGCCGCCGGCCTCGGCGCACTTGGCCGACAGGCCGGTCCCGGCGCCGGCGCCGATGATCGCCCGGCCCTCGGCGATCTGGCCGCGCAGCCGCGCGAGCGCTTCCTCGCGTGTCATGAGCTCACCTCCGTCGCGCTCGAGGCGAGCGCATGCAAGCGGTCGGCCATCGCGATCGCGAAGGCCGGGTCGTTGATGGCGGCGTCGTCGTCGACGACGTCGACGTTCGGCCCGAGGTTCGCGAGCAGCGCGTCGAACAGCGCCGCGTCGGCTTCGGGGTCGCAGAACGGCTGGCCCGGCACGTCGATCGCCGAGACGCCGCCTCGCGGGACGAACAGCGTGACCGGCCCGCGCGCGGCGCTCAGCTTGCGCGCGATGCGGCGGCCGAGCTCGGCGCACTCCTCGGCCGTCGTGCGCATCAGCGTGACGCTCGCGTTGTGCACGTGCAGCCGCCGGTCGCGGAACCGCTCGGGGACCGTGTCGAGCGCGCCGAAGTTGACCATGTCGAGCGCGCCGAGGCTGACGACCTGCGGCAGGCCGACCTCGCCGGCGGCCTCCAAGCGGTCGGGCCCGGCCGAGAAGACGCCCCCGACGAGGTCGTCGGCCAGCTCGGTGGTCGTGACGTCGAGCACCCCGGCCAGCGAGCCGCTGCGCGCGAGCGCCTCCATCGACTGGCCGCCGGTCCCCGTCGCGTGGAACACGAGCACCTCGTAGCCGAGCTCCTCGAGGCGGCCGCGCGCCGCCTCGATGCAGGGCGTCGTGACGCCGAACATGGTGGCGCCGACGAGCGGCCGGCCGCCCTCGAGGGTCACCCGTCCTGCCCGCGCCATGCCCGCGGCGGCCGCCGCCGCGTTGGAGAGGACCTGCGCCGACACCGCGTTGATGCCGGCGATGTCGACGACCGAGTACATCATCGCGATGTCGACGGCGCCGACGTACGGACGCGTGTCGCCCGAGGCGACCGTCGACACCATCAGCTTGGGAACGCCGACCGGCAGCGCGCGCATCGCCTGGGTGACCAGCGTCGTGCCGCCCGTTCCGCCCATCGCCAGGATCGCGTCGAGCCGGCCCTCGCGATGCAGGTCGGCGACCAGCGCCTCGGCGCCGCGCGCCATCGCGGCGACCGCCTCGCCGCGGTCGCCCTCGGCGATCAGCGCCTCGACGGTCGTCCCGGCGCGAGCGGCGACCTCGTCGCGGCCGACGTCGGGCTCCGCGCCGGGCGGGCCGAGGACCCCCACGTCGACGAGCACGACCTCGGCGCCGTGCTCGCGGACGCGGTCGCGCAGGTAGCCGTACTCGGCGCCCTTGGTGTCGAGCGTCCCGATGAGGACCACGGTCGGCATGGAGCCACCTCCGTCGTTGCGAGGCTCGGACGGGCGGCGCGAGCTCACTCCACCACCCGGGACAGGAACGACCTCGTGCGCTCGTGGCTCGGCGCGGTGAGGACCTGCGACGCCGGTCCGGACTCGACGATCACGCCGCCGTCCATGAAGATCGCCGTGTCGCCGACCTCGGCCGCGAAGCGCACCTCGTGCGTGACGATCAGCATCGTCATGCCGGTCTCCGACACGGCCCGCATCACCTCGAGGACCTCGCCGACGAGCTCGGGGTCCAGCGCGGAGGTCGGCTCGTCGAAGAGCATCAGCTCGGGCTCCATCGCCAGCGCCCGCGCGATCGCCACGCGCTGCTGCTGGCCGCCCGAGAGCTGGCGCGGATACGCGTCGGCCTTGTCGGCCAGGCCGACGCGCTCGAGCAGCTCGACGGCCCGCGCCGCAGCCTGCGCGGACGGGACCTTCTTGACCTTGACCGGCGCGATCGAGACGTTCTCGCGCGCGGTCATGTGCGGAAACAGGTTGAAGCCCTGGAAGACCATCCCGATGTCGGCGCGCCGCTGCGCGAGCTCGCGCTCGCGCAGCTCGTGCAGGGCGCCGTCCGCCGCCTCGCGGTAGCCGATCAGTGAGCCGCCGACGTACAGCCGCCCGCCGTCGATCTTCTCGAGGTGGTTGACGCAGCGCAGGAACGTCGACTTGCCCGAGCCCGACGGCCCGAGCAGGCAGGTGATCTCCCCGCGCCGCACGGTGAGGTCGATGCCCTTGAGCACCTCGGTCCGGCCGAAGGACTTGTGGACGCCCTCGGCCCGCACCATCACCTCGGAGGCGCTACCGGCCAAGGCGCCACCCCCGCCGTTCGACCTGGGCGGCCGAGGAGCCGCGCGCGTAGCGCCGCTCGAGCTGGCGCTGGCCCAGCGACAGGACCGTGGTCAGCACCAGGTACCAGATCGTCGCCACCATCAGCAGCGGGATCACGGCGAAGTTCTGCGCGTAGATGTTCTGCGCGCGGGTCAGCAGGTCGAGGCCGCCGATGACCGACACCAGCGCGGAGGTCTTGAGCAGGATGATCGTCGCGTTGCCGAGCGGCGGGATGATCACGCGCATCGCCTGCGGCAGCACGATCAGGCGCATCGTCTGCGCCCCCGAGAAGCCGAGCGCCTTGGCGGCCATCGACTGCCCCTCGTCGACCGAGCCGATGCCGGCGCGGATCGTCTCGGAGGCGTACGCCGCCTCGTTGAGGCCGAGGCCCAGCAGCGCCGCGACGAACGGCGTGATCAACGAGTGCGTCGACGCCGAGACGAGCGTCACCGACGTGAACGGGATCGTCACCGACAGGTGCGTGTAGAAGGCGCCGAGGTAGCCCCAGAACAGCAGCTGCACGAGGATCGGCGAGGCGCGGAACAGCCAGACGTAGCTCCAGCTCAGCGCGGCCAGCACCGGGTTGCCCGACAGGCGCATCACCGCGAGCAGCATCCCGAGCACGACGCCGATCGCCATGCCCGCCGCCGTCAGCTCGATGGTCGTCAGGACGCCGTGCATGATCGGCGACGAGAACAGGTAGTGGCCGATGACGTCCGTCTGCAGGTTCGGGTTGCTGA
>DASZVK010000069.1:0-3403 GCA_035547175.1 Solirubrobacteraceae bacterium | reverse complement strand
AGGTCGTGGACCTCGACGACCCCGCGCCGGGCCGCCAGCGCGTTGCCGATGCGCTCGACGTCGAGCGCGGCCGGCGCGGCCTCGAGGAACACGCGCCCGGAGGCGACCAGCAGCCCCCACGCCGCGCGCAGCATGATCGCGGCGACGAGCAGCGCGGCGATGCCGTCGGCGCGATGGAAGCCCGTCGCCAGGATCGCGGCGCCGGCGATCGCGGTCAGCACGAACGCGGCCAGGTCGGTGAGCAGGTGCTGGAAGGCGCCCTCGACGTTGAGGCTGCGCCGGTCGGCCCCCGCCAGGACCCAGGTCGCCGCGACGTTGACCGCCACCCCCGCCAGCGCGACGCCGAGCACCGGCCCGCCGTGGACGTCGGGCGGGTCGACGAGCCGCACGATCGCGCCGTAGATCACGAACAGCGCGAGCATGAGCAGCGTCGCCCCGTTGAACTGCGCCGAGAGCACCTCGGCGCGCCGCAGGCCGAAGGTGAGCTGGCCCTTCGCCGGCCGCAGCGCCAGCCGCGCGGCCAGCAGCGCCAGCGCGAGCGCGAGCGCGTCGGTGAGCATGTGCGCGGCGTCGGAGAGCAGCGCCAGCGAGTGGGCCAGCACGCCGGCGACGACCTCGCCGGCCATCAGCGCGACGATCAGGCCGAGCGCGACGGCGATCCGGCCCTGGCTCGCGCCGGGCGGCGGCCCGTGGTGGTGATCGTGGGCGTGGTCGTGGCCGTGCGCCATGCCGAGGCGCATGCTGTCACGCGCGTCAGCCCGTCTGCCCCGACGCCGTCTGCCCCGACGCGGTCAGGCCGGGCGGGTCGCTCGTCGTCTCGGTCGGCCCGTCGCCCTGCTCCTGCTTGGCGCGTGCGACGAGCTGTCGCTGCTGCTTGGACATCACCGTGAACGCCGGGCGGATCTTCCCGTGCGGGTTGATCAGCGCCGAGTCCCAGGTGTCGTAGGTCGTCGACGCCTGCCACTCGTACAGGTAGACGCGCGTGATCCGCGGGCTCAGCGGCACGAGCATGCGGAAGATCCAGCTCACCGACTGCGCGGCGTGCTTGGTGTTCATCGGGAACGTGATCGTCGAGGCGTTGCGCCGCGCGACGACGCCGCCGGTCTCGGTCAGCCAGATCTGGCTGCGCTTGGTCGCGTCCAGCAGCGCCTGGGTGCCGGTCGTGCGCCAGCGGTTGGCGTCGAGGTAGTTGTGCAGCCCCCAGTAGCGCGGCCACCAGCCGAGCTGGTGGACGAACGCCTTGACCCAGTCGACCATGTTCGGCTCGTCGAGCAGCTCGGCGGCGAGGATCGTGCACTTCGGGCACGACGCCGTCAGCGCGCGGTACAGCTCGGCGGCCTTCTCGGGCTTGTGGCAGTACGGCTCGCCGCAGTGGTTGGCCTCGTTCCAGGTGGCGAACGTGCGCACCCACGGGAACGCCCGGCGCAGCTTGACGAACTCGGCGCGGAACTGGGCCGGCGTCGGCATCGTGCGGCGCTTGTCCGGGCGCAGCGAGTGGCCGAACGTGAGCAGCGGCTGGACGCCGGCCGCCTTGGCCGCGTCGAGCCAGTCGGTCAGCCGCGCGAGGTCGCTCGGCGAGCGCATCACGTCCCACGGGATCGAGTAGCGCGCGTAGCCGATGTCGAGCGCGGTGAAGCGCTTGTCGGAGAACATGTCCGGCTTCTGGTCGCCGATCCCGATGACCAGGGCATGCGCCGGGCTCGCGCCCAGCAGCGCCGCGGCCAGCGCGACGGCGACGGCGACCGCGCGCGGCCTCATCCCTCGGTGAGGACCGTGTCCTCGTCCGAGTAGGCGGGCGCGCATGCGCACAGGATGCGCAGCGGCCCGGACCCCGTGTTGACGATCTCGTGCTCCGCCCCGGGAGGGATCAGCGCGCAGTCGCCCTGCGCCAGGTCGCGCTCGTCGTCGCCGACGCGCAGCCGGCCCGTGCCCTCGACGACCAGGTACAGCTCCTCCGTGCGGACGTGGTGGTGGGCCTGCGTCGACGACCCCGGAGCGATCGTCGCCTCGGCCAGGCTCTGGTTGACCGCGGGGATAGATGTCGACAACCCACCCACCCCGGCCCAGTCGCGGATCTCGGAGCCGTCCTTGGTGACGAACGGCCGGATGTCGTCGTAGTGCGAGAGATGCATCGGGGGCCGAGGGTATTGGACCGCTCTCGCGGGGCTGCCCGCGGGCCGTCTACGGCGCGGTCGGCTCGGCGAAGTCGACCAGCTCGTAGTGCACCGTGCGCACCTTGCGGCGGCGGTGCGTCATCGGCACCAACACGCCGTGCACGAAGGGGTAGCGGCGCCTGAGCAGGTCCGAGGCGCGCCGGGCCTCGTCGCCGTGCAGCGGCACCGCCCGCGCCGCGAACGTCGGCCCCTTGCGGGCGCCGCGCGGGCTCGACGGCGTGACGCGCACGTCGGGGAAGTTGCGGATGCGCCGCGCCTTGGCCGCCGTGTGCCAGGAGGACGAACCTGCGGGCGGCGAGGGGCTCGGGCACCGCCACGCCGCGACGTTAGCGCGAGATCGCCTCGAACTCGCCGGTCTCGAGGCCGCGCTCGACGTCGGCATCGATCTGCTCGTCGCTGCGCGCCGGCTGCTGGCGGCGCAGCAGCCGGCGGAACTTGAGGATCTCCAGCACGTAGACGAGGTAGACGCTGGCCAGGAAGGCGACGACGAGGATCGCCCCCATCACGATCGACCAGCCGGCGTGCAGGTGGCCGTGGCCGTCGGAGTAGGGCACGAAGCGCGTCGCCACGGCGACGCCGCCGAGCATCAGCGTCCACGCGTAGAGGTAGAGGACCGTGCGCCGCTGGCTGAAGCCGATGCGGCTGAGGCGGTGGTGGAAGTGGTTGGCGTCGGCGCGGTAGACGGGGCGGCGGTACTTCATCCGCTTGAGCACGACGAACGTCGTGTCGAGGAACGGCACGGCGAGCACGAGCAGCGGCAGGAACAGCGCGACCAGGGCGCCGGTCTTGACCGCGCCGGCGATCGCCACCGTCCCCAGCAGCAGCCCGAGCAGGTTCGACCCCGAGTCGCCCATGAAGACGCTCGCCGGGTGGAAGTTGTGGGCCAGGAAGCCCAGCGCCGCGCCGGCGACGATCGCCGACAGCACGCCCGGCGCCGTGTAGCCCGCGTCGAAGGCGATGATCGAGAACGAGATCGCGGCGATCGCGCAGACGCCGGCGGCGAGGCCGTCGGCGCCGTCGGAGAGGTTGACGACGTTCATCACCGCGACGAGGCCGATCACCGTCAGCGGCGCCGCCAGGTCGCCCGTGTCGACGTGGCCGAGGAACGGGAACGTGAAGAACTCGACCCGCAGCTCCGGCGCAACGAGGATCATCGTCACCGAGGCGGCGACCTGGCCGAGCAGCTTGACGAGCGCCGGCAGGTCGACGACGTCGTCGATCGCGCCGAC
>DASZVK010000068.1:0-6315 GCA_035547175.1 Solirubrobacteraceae bacterium | reverse complement strand
GTGACCGGACGCGCGCGCCTGAGATGGGCGGCGGCGCTGATCGCCGCGTCGCGCCCGTACCTCGGCATGCACTACCCCAGCGACGTGCTGGCGGGCACGGCCGTCGGCGTCGTCGCCGGGCGCCTCGGCGGCCTCGTCATCGACCGGCTGCCCGCCGCGGGGCCGCGATGAGCGCGATCGCCTCCGTCCACGCGCGCCCGATCCTCGACAGCCGGGGCAACCCGACGGTCGAGGTCGACGTCCGGCTGGACTCCGGCGCGCTCGGCCGCGCGGCGGTGCCGTCGGGCGCCTCGACCGGCGCGCGCGAGGCGGTCGAGCTGCGCGACGGCGGCCGGCCCTACGGCGGCAGGGGCGTGCTCAAGGCGGTCGCCAACGTGGACGGCGAGATCGCCGCCGCGGTCGCCGGGCGCGACGCGCGCGACCAGGCGGGGCTCGACCGCGCGCTGGTCGAGCTCGACGGCACCGCGGACAAGTCGCGGCTGGGCGCCAACGCGATCCTCGGCGTCTCGCTCGCCGCCGCGCGCGCCCAGGCGGCCGAGGACGGCATGCCGCTGTGGCACCACCTCGGCGGCCCCGAGGCGGACCTGCTGCCGATGCCGATGATGAACGTGCTCAACGGCGGCGTGCACGCCGACAACCCGGTCGACTTCCAGGAGTACATGCTCGTCCCGCTCGGCGCGGCCTCGTTCTCCGAGGCGATGCGCATGGGCGCCGAGACCTACCAGCGGCTCAAGGGCCTGCTGACCGCGCGCGGCCTGTCGACCTGCGTCGGCGACGAGGGCGGCTTCGCGCCGGCGCTGCGGTCCGATCGCGAGCCGCTCGAGCTGCTCGTGACGGCGATCGAGGCGGCGGGGTACCGGCCCGGCGAGGACGTCGCGATCGCCGTCGACCCGGCCGCGAGCGAGCTGTTCTCCGGCGGCGCCTACGCGCTGGCGGCCGAGGGCCGCGCGCTGTCCGCGGACCTGATGGTCGACTACTGGCAGGACCTGGTCGCCCGCTATCCGATCGTGCTGCTCGAGGACGGCATGGCCGAGTCCGACTGGGACGGCTGGCGGCTGCTGACCGAGCGCCTCGGCTCGCGCCTGCAGCTCGTCGGCGACGACGTCTTCGTCACCAACCCGGAGATCCTGCGCCAGGGCATCGAGGCGGGCATCGCCAACTCGGTGCTGATCAAGCTCAACCAGATCGGCACGATCACCGAGACGCTCGAGACGATCGCGGTCGCGCGCGCGGCCGGCTACCGCACGCTGCTCTCTCACCGCTCCGGCGAGACCGAGGACCCGCTGATCGCCGACTTCGCCGTCGCGACCGGCGTCGGCCAGATCAAGAGCGGCGCCCCGGCGCGCTCCGAGCGCCTGGCCAAGTACAACCAGCTGCTGCGCATCGAGGAGGAGCTGGGCGCGCGGGCGCGGTTCGCCGGGCGCGAGGCGGTCCTGCTCTAGCCGCGCCGGGCGACGAGCGCCGCGAAGGCGACGATCGCCACCGCCTGCGTGACGACGACGAACGTCTGCGCCGCCGCGACCGAGTGGCCGTAGAGCGCGCCGACGAGCGCGCTGCCGGCCAGCCAGGCCACCGCGCCCGCGCTCGCGCCGAGGCCCTCCAGCAGCGGGGCGACGACGCTGCGACCGCCCTCGTAGACGACGTCGCCGAGCATGCTGACGACGCCGAAGACGAGCACGAACCGCAGCGGGCCGATGCGGTTGGGGGCCTGCCGCTGCAACCGGAGTCTCCTTCGCCGAACGTGGGCATTCGTCGTAGGAGCCATCGGCGGCTTGCTCTCCGCGGTTGCGGCGGGCCCCATCGCTCGTGCAGCGCAGCGATCGTAGCGCCGGGTGTCGGGCGCCGCCGCGTCGGGTATCGTGTGGCCCTGTCAGATGAGGCCCTGGCGTGCGGCACGCAGCCGTACGAACCGCCGCACGGACGGCTGATGGCTTCTTTCGCACACGACCTTGAGCGAAAGGAGCATCGACCACCGTGAAGCTGGCCGACTGGATCGTCCAGTGCCTGCAGGTCCTGACGGTGGTCGGCTTCGGCCCGCTCGTGACCGGCGTCATCGCCCGCGTCGAGGCGATGGTCCAGCAGCGCCGCGGCCCGAGCGTCTGGCAGCCCTACCGCGACATCCTCAAGCTGCTCGGCAAGGAGACGGTCCTCCCGGAGCCCGCGGGGCCGCTCTTCCGGGCGGCCCCGTACGTCAGCTTCGCCGCCTACGCCACGGTGCCGCTGCTGATCCCGGTGCTGACCAGCTACGGGCTGCCGCTCGGCTACATGGGCGACATCCTCGGCGGCGGCCTGATCCTCGGGCTGGGGAGCTTCGTCGTCTCGCTGGCGGCGATCGACAGCGGCAGCCCGTACGCGCAGCTCGGCTCCAGCCGCCTGCGCACGTTCGGCGCGCTCAACGAGCCGACGGTGATCTTCGTCGTCTTCACGGTCGCGCTGACGACGCACACCGACCTGCCCTACGTGATGGGCGAGACGCTGCGCTCGTCGGCGACCGAGGTCGTCCGCCCCAGCCACCTGTTCATCGTCGCGGCGTTCTTCATGCTGCTGCTCAACGAGACCGGGCGCATCCCGGTCGGCAGCCACGGCGGCACGCTCGAGTTCGGCATGATCGAGGAGGCCCGCGTGCTCGAGCACTCGGGACCGGGGCTGGCGTTCCTGCGCTGGGGCTCGAGCGTCAAGCAGCTGACGCTGCTGGTGATCTTCCTCAACATCCTCGTCGCGCCGTGGGGGCTGGCGCCGGACGGCAGGATCGGCCCGGTGGCAGCGGCGATCGGCCTGCTGCTGGCCAAGGTCGCCGGCGCGGCGGCCGCGATCGTCGTCATCGAGACGAGCTTCGCCAAGCTGCGCCTCTACAAGATCCCGGAGTTCACGGTCGCGAGCTTCCTGTTCGCGGTGCTGGCCGTCGTGATGTTCCTGTTCGGCCCGAACTTCGGCGACGCCAAGCTGACCGTGTTCGGGGCCTTCGCGACCGTGACGGCGGTGGCCGTGCTGCTGGCCGAGTACGGGATGCTGCGCTCGCAGGACGTCTGGGAGCAGCTGCAGCTCTACTCGATCGGCTCGCTGATCGTCGCCGCGCTGGCGATCGCGACCGCCGCCGACGGCCGCGGCAACGGCGAGCTGTACGTGCTCGGCGCCGTCACGATCGCGCTCAAGGCGGTGCTGTTCCCGCTCGGCATCCGCTTCGTCATGCGCAACCTCGGCGCCGACCCGCGCGTGCCGACGCTGATGGGCGTGCCGAGCTCGATCCTGCTGGCGATCGTGCTGTCGGCGTTCGCGTTCGTCGCCCTCGGGCACGTCGAGATCGGCGGCCAGCCGGCGCTGCCGCTGTCGGCGCTGCCGGTCGCCGTCGGCGGCGTGCTCGTCGCGCTGCTGCTGATGGTGCTGCGGCCCTACGCGCCGTCGCAGCTGCTCGGCTTCCTGATCCTCGAGAACGCGGTCTCGGTCGGCAGCCTCGTGATCGCCCCCGGCCTGCCGCTGATCCTCGCGCTGCTGCTGCTCTTCGACGTGCTCGTCGGCGTGCTCGTGTTCGTGGTGCTCGTGCAGTACCTCGCGGTCGAGCGCACCGCCGTGCGCACCGACGTCCTCGACCGGCTGACCGGATGAGCTGGGCGCTGATCGCGATCCTCGCCGTGCCGCTCGCGGGAGCGCTGCTGTCGCTGGTCGACGGCTGGCGCTGGGGCCGCGCCGTCACGCTCGTCGCGGGCCTCCTGACGCTCGGGCTCGCGGTCGCGCTGGCGGTCCACGTCGCCGGCGGGCACGCGGTCACGACGGCCGGCGGCTGGATGCGCCTCGATGCGCTCGGCGCCGTGTTCCTGGCGGCGACCGGGCTGCTCTACGGGATGGCGGCGCTGTTCTCCGTCGGCTACTTCGCCGGCCACGAGCACGAGCACGGCTTCCGCTCCTACTCGCGCCGCTACTTCGCGCTGCTCAACGTCTTCGGCTGGACGATGGTCGCCGTGCCGATCGCGGCCGACTTCGGCACGCTCTGGGTGGCGGTCGAGCTGACGACGATCGTCTCGGCGCTGCTGGTCGCGATCGACCGCACCGACGCGGCGCTGGAGGCCTCGTGGAAGTACGTGCTCGTCGCCTCCAGCGGGCTGGGGATCGCGCTGCTGGCGATCATCCTGCTCTACGCGACCGGGACGACCGCGCTGGGCGACGAGTACGTGCCGCGCTTCGCGCGCCTGTTCTCGGTCGCCGGCACGCTGTCCGACGACGTCGTGCGCCTGAGCTTCGTGCTGGCGATGGTCGGCTTCGGCACCAAGGCCGGCTTCGTGCCCACGCACACCTGGCTGCCCGACGCGCACAGCGAGGCGCCGGCGCCCGTCTCCTCGATGCTGTCGGGCTCGCTGCTGGCGGCGGCGTTCTACGCCGCGCTGCGCTTCTTCCAGGTCGCGGTCGCCGCCGGCGACCGCGCGTTCGCCGAGCACGTGCTGGTCGTCTTCGGCGCCTTCTCGCTGGTCGTCGCCAGCCTGTTCGTGCTGCGCCAGCCGAACTTCAAGCGGCTGCTGGCCTACTCGTCGATCGAGCACATGGGCGTGGTCGCGCTCGGGATCGGCTTCGGCGCGCCGCTGGCCGTGGCCGGCGCGCTGCTGCACGTGATCACGCACGCCTCGGCCAAGGGGCTGGCGTTCCTCGGCTCCGGCTCGCTGCTGCGGCGCTTCGACACCAAGGAGGTCGACGGCGTCAGCGGCGCCGCCGTCGCGCTGCCGTGGAGCGGGCCGATGTTCCTCGCCGCCGTCCTCGCCCTCTGCGGGCTGCCGGTCTCGGGCGTGTTCCGCAGCGAGTTCCAGATCGTCTCCGGCGGCCTCGCCGGCTCGCAGTACGTGGGCGTGGCGATCGTCCTCGTGTTCGTCAACGTCGCCTTCTTCGGCCTGCTGTGGCACGCCGCGCGGATGGTGCTCGGGCCCGCCTCGCCGGGCGCCCCGCGCGGCGAGATCAGCCCGTGGATGGTCGCCGGCATGGCCGGCTGCCTGGTGGTGCTCGTCGCGCTCGGCGTCCACCTGCCCGACCGGCTGAGCGCGCTCCTGCACCACGCCGTCGCGCTCCTGCACGCGCCCGCCGCATGAGCACCGAGCCGCTGACCGCCGTGTCGTCCCGGCCGCCGCGCTGGCTGCCCGACGACATGCCGGGGACCGTCGAGCCGGGGCCGGCGGACGAGGTCCTCGTCGCCGTGCCCCCCGAGCGCTTCGAGGCCGCGGTGCGCGCGCTGCACCGCGCCGGGGCGCGCTTCGTCACGATGCTCGTCGCCGAGCGGCCCGAGCGCTCGCTCGTCGCCGTCGTGGCGCTGCGCGGGGCGCTCGTCTCGGTGCGCTGCGCCCTGCCCGGCGCGGCGCGGGCGCCGCACGAGCCGATCGGCCGCTGGTGGCCGGCCGCCCGCTGGGCCGAGCGCGAGCTCGTCGAGCGCGGCGCGCTCGCGCTCGCCTCCGAGCCCGCCGGCCGGCCGCTGACGCGACCCGACGCCGACGCGGTCGACGGCGTGCTGCGCGGCCTCGACGCCTTCGCGATCCCCTACGGCCCGATCCGCTCCGGGGTCTTCGAGGCGATCCAGTTCCTGATCGAGACCGGCGGCGAGGACGTGCCGCAGCTGCAGACGCGCCCGTTCTTCAAGCACCGCGGCCTCGAGCGGCGCTTCGCCGGGATGGACTGCGACCGCGCCGTGCACGTCGCCGAGCGGGTCGCGGGCATCGCGACGGTGGCGCACGCGAGCGCGTTCTGCCAGGCCGTCGAGCGGGCGCTGGGCATCGAGCCGCCCGCGCGCGCGCAGCGCTGGCGCGCCGTGCTCGCCGAGCTCGAGCGCGTCGCCAACCACTGCGACGTGATCGCCAAGCAGGCCGAGACGACGGCGCTCGTCGTCGGCCAGGCCCGCTTCCAGATCCTCAAGGAGCGCGTGCTGCGCCTGCAGGCGGCGCTGACCGGCAGCCGCTTCGCGCGCGGCGCGCTGGTCCCGGGCGGCCTGCGCGTCGAGCCGCGCCTGGCGCCCGGCGAGCTGCTCGACGCCGTCGCCGGGCTCGAGCGCGACCTGCGCCCCGACCGGCGGATGTTCCTCGGCACCAGCTCGATGACCGACCGCCTGATCGGCAGCGGCCGCGTCGAGCGCGCGCTGATGGAGCAGCACGGGGCCGTCGGGCCGCTGGCGCGCGGCTCGGGGCTGTCGACCGACGCGCGCCACGAGCGGCCCTACGGCGACTACCGCCGGCTCGGCGTCGAGGTCGTCACCGCGCGCGGCTGCGACGCGATGGCGCGCGTCGAGGTCCGCTTCGGCGAGATCGCCGAGTCGCTGCGGATCGTGCGCGCCGCCGTCGACCAGCTGCG
>DASZVK010000067.1:0-12619 GCA_035547175.1 Solirubrobacteraceae bacterium | reverse complement strand
CTCGTGGGAGGCGCTGGCCGGCGCCCCGGGGCTCGCCGCGCCCTACGCCCACCTCGTCGCGCTCGACCCGCCGGCCGAGCCCGCCCACGAGGCCGCGCTCGCCGCGGCGCGCGGCGGCCGCACGGCGCACCTGGCCTGGGGCGAGCCGGAGCTAGCATTCAGTGCGCATGTGCACGTGCGCGACCTCGACCTGCGCGCTCCCCTGCGCGACCTCTACCGCGCGCTGCGCGACGCGGGGCACGGCGCGCTCGCGGACGTCCTCGCGCAGCGACCGCCGCGGCAGTCCGGCCGCGCCCTGCGCGTCCTGCGCGAGCTCGGCCTGGTCGTCGTCGACGGCGGCTCCTTCGAGGTCCCCGAGCCGCCCGGCCGCACGGAGCTCGAGCGCTCGGAGTCGTTCCGCCGCTGCCAGGCGCGACTGGAGGAGGGGCGCTCGTGGCTGCTGAGCCGCGCGACGGCGCCGCTCGCGGCGTAGGCGATCCGGCCGGCAACGGCGAGGGCAAGATGAGCCGCCTGCCGGTCGACCTCGTCGACGGCGCGCGCGCCGGCGCGCCGGCCACGACCGTGCGGCCCGAGCTGACCGAGACCGAGCAGCGGATGCTCTCGGACATCTTCGCGATCGTCGAGGAGCACCAGGCCGAGGCCGCCGCGCCGGTCGACCGCGAGCGCGTGACCGCGGCGTTCGTCTTCGCCTGCGAGCACCACGCCGACCAGCGCCGCAGGTCCGGCGAGGACTTCATCGTCCACCCGGTCGGCGTGGCGAAGATCTGCGCGGGGATGCGGCTCGACACCGAGACGCTCTGCGCCGCGCTGCTGCACGACACCGTCGAGGACACCAGCGCGAGCCTCGACGCGGTGCGCGAGCAGTTCGGCGAGGACGTCGCGACGCTCGTCGATGGCGTCACCAAGCTGACCGGCATCACGTTCCAGTCGCGCGACGAGGCGCAGGCCGAGAACTACCGCAAGATGATGGTCGCGATGGCCTCGGACCTCCGGGTCATCCTGATCAAGCTCGCCGACCGCCTGCACAACATGCGCACGATCGGCGCGCTGTCCAAGCAGAAGCAGATCGACAAGGCCAAGGAGACCCTCGAGATCTACGCGCCGATCGCCCACCGGCTCGGCATCCACGCGATCAAGTGGGAGCTCGAGGACCTGGCGTTCGCGACGCTGCACCCGCGCAAGTACCAGGAGATCAAGGGCCTGGTCAACCAGCAGCGCGAGGAGCGCGAGCGCTTCGTGCAGGAGGCGGGCGAGTACCTGTCCGGCGAGCTCGAGGCGCTCGGCATCCACGCCGAGATCTCCGGCCGCGCCAAGCACTTCTACTCGATCCACTCGAAGATGACCCGCAAGGGCCGCGAGTTCAACGAGATCTACGACCTCACGGCGATGCGCGTCATCGTCGACTCGGTGAAGGACTGCTACGGCGCGGTCGGCGTGATCCACTCGCTGTGGAAGCCGCTGCCCGGCCGCTTCAAGGACTTCATCGCGATGCCGAAGTTCAACATGTACCAGTCGCTGCACACGACGGTGATCGGGCCCGAGGGGCTGCCGCTCGAGATCCAGATCCGCACGCACGAGATGCACGACATGGCCGAGTTCGGCGTCGCCGCGCACTGGATGTACAAGCAGGGCCGCGGCGGCGCCGCCGGCGGGCCGAGCTCCGACATGAAGGTCAAGTGGCTGCGCTCGATGCTCGAGTGGCAGCAGGAGCTCTCGGACCCCGAGGAGTTCATGGAGAACCTCAAGGTCGACCTGTTCGACGAGGAGGTCTTCGTGTTCACCCCCAAGGGCGAGGTCAAGTCGCTGGCCGCCGGCGCGACGCCGCTGGACTTCGCCTACGAGGTCCACACCGAGATCGGCCATCGCTGCGTCGGCGCGAAGGTCAACGGCAAGATCGTGCCGCTGCACTACGAGCTGAAGTCCGGCGACATCGTCGAGGTCCTCACCTCCAAGCGCGAGCGCGGCCCGTCGCGCGACTGGCTGGCCGTCGTCAAGACGACGCGCGCGCGCAACAAGATCAAGCAGTGGTTCAAGGCCGAGACGCGCGACGACACCGAGCACACCGGCCGCGCGCTGCTCCAGGAGCAGCTCTCCAAGGCGGGGCTGCCGGCGCAGAAGATCACCGGCTCGCCGCTGCTGGCCGACGTCATCCGCGAGATGGGCTTCCGCAAGGCCGAGGACTTCTACATCGCGCTCGGCGGCGCGAAGATCAGCCCGAAGGTCGTCCTCAACAAGGTCATGCAGCGCCTCAAGGAGGGCGAGGCCGCCGACACGGAGTCGGCCGCCGAGGCGCTCGTCACGACCCGCCGCCAGCGCCGCCAGCCGACCGGCAGCTCGACCTCCTACGGGATCGAGGTCGACGGCGTCACCGACGTCATGCTGCGCCTGGCCAAGTGCTGCCGCCCGGTGCCCGGCGACCCGATCATCGGCTACATCTCGCTCGGCCGCGGCATCACGATCCATCGCGAGGACTGCCCGAACGTCGCCCAGCTGCGGCGCGATCCCGAGCGGCTCGTGCACGTCAACTGGGAGGGCGACCACGCGCAGTCGTTCAAGGTCGAGCTGCAGGTCGACGGCTGGGACCGCCACCGCCTGCTCGAGGACCTCTCGCGCACGTTCGCCGAGGCCGGCATCAACATCGTCGAGGCCCGCTGCCTGGTCACCCCGCCGATGGTCAAGAACCGCTTCGTCGTCGAGGTCGGCGACACCCAGGTGCTGAAGGCCGCCATCGGCCGCCTGCGCAACGTGGAGGGCGTCTTCGACGCCTACCGCGTGACCCCGGGCGCCGGCTAGGCGACCACCAGCAGCGCGCGCGGGGCGATCTCGAAGCGCGCCTCGGTGACCTCGCCGATGAAGTCGCCGTCGACCTCGAGCGGGATGCCGCGGCCGTCGGTGGAGCGGACGACGACCTCCTGGACGCCGTCGAAGCCCGTCACGGCGCGGTGGCGCGTGACCTGGGCGCGGCGCGAGACGAGCCGCCAGACGAGCGTCGGCAGGATCGTCGGCCGCGAGCTGCGCAGGACGACGCCGCGCAGCATGCCGTCGTCGAGCGTGCCGCCCGCGATCAGCGTGATCGGGCGCGAGTGGAAGAAGGTGTAGGGGTCGGTGTTCTGGACGATCGCGCTGACGCCGGCGACGGTCGTCCCGTCGGGCAGCGCGACCTCCATCCGCGGCGGGTCGCGCACGTACTGGGTCACGAACGCGCGCACCGCCGACCACGTGAAGTACCACGCGCCCAGGCGCGTCTTCAGCCGCGGGTGGCGGTCGACGCGCTCGACGACGCTCGCGTCGATGCCGATGCCCGAGGCGAACGTGAAGTGGCGGCCGTTCACTCGCGGCAGGTCGACGCGGCGCGGCTCCCAGTCGTCGGCGACGCGCAGCAGGTGCTCGGTGGCGTCGACGATGTCGTTGGGGATGCCGAGCAGGCGGCAGAAGACGTTCGTGCGCCCGCCGGGCAGGCACGTCAGCGGCACGTCCGAGCCGGCGAGCCCGTTGGCCGCCTCGTTGACCGTGCCGTCGCCGCCGAACGCGACGACGACGTCGTAGCCCTCCGACGCCGCCTCGCGGCACAGCTCGGTCGCGTGCCCCTGGCGCTGCGTGTCGATCGCCGTCACCTCGTAACGGCCCTGCAGCGCGTAGACGACGAGGTGGCGCAGCCGCTCGGACACCGTCGTCGCGTACGGGTTGACGATGATCAGCATCCGGCGCCGCTGCGTCGGCGCGTCCAGCGACCAGACCTGTCCGAGGCGATCGAGCGTGTCCTGGGCCACGGCGGGAGCCTAGGGCCTCGGGCGTCGCGGCGTGGAGGAGCGCGCGCCGTAGCAGCCGGCGCCCAGCAGCCCGCCCTTGGAGGCACCTGTCGGCGGCGGCTCATCTGCCGGGGAGGCTGTTGCGCAGGTCGATGATGCGCTCGACCGCGTGCTGGGCGTCCGTCTTGTCGAGCGTGCGCTGGTTGAGGCCATCGATCAGTCCGTGGAGGGCGTCGATGGCGGTGGTGGGGGTGTTCTTGCCGGCGGAGGGGTTGCCTGAGCAGAGGATGAGGTCGGCGCCCGCTTGGGCGGCGAGCAGCGCGCGGCGGCCGACGGTCCCGATCGATGTGAGTGCGCCGGCGCCGATGCTGTCGGTGATGGTGATGCCCTTGAACCCGAGTCGGTTGCGCAGCTCGCTCTGGATGACGGTGCGCGAGAGGCCGGCGGGGTGGTGGGCGTCGAGCGCGGGGTAGGTGGCCCAGGAGGTCATGACGAGCTTGACGCCCGCCGCGATGGCGTTGCGGTAGGGCGCTTCGTCGGTGGCGCGCAGCCGGTCGATGGCGGTGGGGATGGTGACGGGGCGCTCGTCGGTGTCCTGTCCGGCGGCGGCGGCTCCGAGGCCGGGGAAGTGCTTGGCGGTGGCGGCGACGCCGCCCTGCTGCTGGGCGGTGATGAACGCGGTGGCGAGGGTCCCGACGATCGACGGTCGGCTGCTGTAGGAACGGTCGTACCGGTCGATGAAGTCGCCCGGGGAGCGGTAGACGTCGAGGACGGGCGCGAGGTTGACGTTGATGCCCGCGGCGCGCAGGCTGCGGGCCGTGTCGGTGCCGGTCTGCGACGCGATCGTGGCCGCGTGGGGGGCGCGGCCGACCTGCTTCTCGGACAGGACCGGTGGGCCGGGAAGGCGGCGGACCTGGCCGCCCTCCTGGTCGAGGAGCATCAACAGCGGTGCGTGCACGGGGCTCGCCACGTTTGCCGCTTGCAGCGTGCCGATGACGCGCGCGAGCTGTGTCGGGCTCTGGATGTTGTCGGCGAAGAAGATGACGCCGGCGGCCTGCCCGAGGCGGATGCGGGCCAGGAGGGAGGGCGGCGGGACGGGGCCGGCGTAGGCGTAGATGACGCGCTGGCCGGCGAGCTGCGCGACGGACAGGCGCCGCACCACCGATACCGGCTGCCCGGTCGACGGACCTTGCGCCCCACCCGTGCTCGAGGCATGGCTGGTGGATGCGCGGCCAGCCGCGGGCCGACTCGCCGAGCAGGCGGCCAAAGCGACGAGGGCGCAGATGGCCAGGGCCGCCGCGGGGGTGCGCGGGACCATCCGGGTCAACAGGCCGTCGGGGTGATCCGCGCGTGCTCGATCAGCCACCGGCCGCCCTGCTTGACCATCGCGTACGAGCCGCTCCACCTCCGGCAGCCGTACTGGGCATCCCGCGTGACCAGCAGGACGACGTCGACGGTCGCATAGCTGCCGGAGATGCCGGCCAGCGTCCCGTCGAACTCGACATCGGAGATCTGCGCCTGCTGCTCGCCCCTGATGAACTCGGCCTGGCTGGTGATCGTGGGGACGAGGTGCGTCCAGGCGGCTGCGTAGTCGCCGTCGGCGATGTCGCTCCAGTACGCGTTCACGGAGGACAGCGGGCCCTCGGAGGCCGGCCGGGTGGCTGCGGCGCTCGGCGGGGCGGCGGCGGTCTCGTCGGTCGGGCAGTCCGGGATCGCGGCCGCCTGCGGCGCGGCCTTCCAGGCGTCCAGCAGCGGGTGGGCGACGGCGCCGGACACCGCGAACGCGATGCCGTTGGCCTGCGTGGTGCCGATGTCGACGAGGCCGACGACCTCGCCCGTGTCGAGCGAGAGCAGCGGACCTCCGCTGTTGCCGGGGTTCACGGCGGCGTCGGTCTGGATGAGTTGATGGCGCTGGACGCCGTCGATCGGGATCGTGCGGCGGGTTCCGCTCACCGCGCCCTCGCTCACCGACAGCGGCAGGCCGAACGGGAAGCCCAGGGCGGCCACGGACTCGCCGAGCGCCGGATGGCCGGCGGCGAACGTGAACAGATGACCCGAGAGCGGCTTGCTGGAGCGCACGAGCGCGACGTCCCGGGCGGCGTCCTCGCCGATGACCGTGCCGTGGCCGGCCGTCTTGCCGTGCTGGATGAGCCTGATCGTGCTCGCCCCGCTGACCACGTGGTCGACCGTGGCGACGAGGTGCGGGCTGATCAGGAAGCCGGTGCCGGTGTCCTGCTCGGTACAGCTCTCGGCTTCGATCCGCACGATGCCACTGCGGGTCTTGGCGACGAGCTCCTCCAGGACGTCGTGCGTGGTCGTCGTGTGGGCCGCGGTCGACGTCCGCGTCGTCACGGTCGCCGCGGTGGCCGTGTGCTGCGAAGGATGTGACGAACCGCCGCACGCGGTCAGCACCACGCACCCGCCGGCGGCGACCGCCACGGCGAACGCGGTCCGCGGGCTGCGCGACGTGGCGGTCCACCGTGCCGGCGCGAAGCGGTGCCGTCGCATGCGCGCACTCTCTCACGAATCCCGTCGTCCAACAGCTCATCTTGAGTGCACAGCGGCGCTCGATCGCGAGCGGATGGGCTGCCCCGCGGTCGCGCCGCGCTACAGCCAGCCGCGCCGGCGGAAGAAGGCGACGAGCGCGACGAGCACGACCGCCATGAAGGCGATCACCCCCCAGAACCCGGCGGCGGCGTGCTCGCCGGGGACGTGCGTGTTCATCCCCCAGATGCCCGAGATCAGCGTCAGCGGCAGCAGGATCACGCTGAACGCGGTCAGCACGCGCAGCACGTCGTTGAGGCGGTGCGAGAGGACCGACTCGTTGGTCGCCTCGAGCGCCTCGGCGACCTCCTTGAAGTTCTCGAGCATGTCCCAGATGCGCTCGGAGGCGTCGTCGATGTCGTCGAAGTAGATCTCCAGGCCCTCGGCGATGTAGCGCTTGGTGCGCTCGAGGTCCTTGATCGCCGAACGCTGCGGGCGCACGATCTTGCGGAAGTTGATGATCTCCTGCTTGACGTCGGAGATGTCGCGCACGACCTCGCTCGAGCGGCCCTCGAAGATCTCGTCCTCGACGCGCTCGAGCTTGTTGCCGATCTTGTTGAGCATCGGGAACGCGGCGTCGACGCAGTCGTCGACGATCTTGTAGAGCAGGTAGCCGGCGCCCTTGGAGAACAGCGACTCGCGCAGCTCGTCGCGCGTGCGCGCGCGCTCGAACAGGTACTCGACCGCGTCGAGGCGCTCGCTGGGCAGCGTGATCACGTAGTCGGGCCCGACGAACACGTCGAGCTCGGCCGCGTTCAGGCGCCCGACCGCCTTGTCGAAGCGCGGGAAGTGCAGCACGACGAACAGGTAGTCGTCGTACTCGTCGACCTTCGGGCGCTGGTTGCGGCTGAAGACGTCCTCGTAGGCGAGCGCGTGGAAGTCGAAGTGCTCCTCGAGCCAGGCGCGCTCGGCCGCGCGCGGGCGCTCGACGTTGACCCAGCGCAGGCCCTCGGCCTCGATGACCTCGACGCGCGGGGTGTCAGGCTCGACGGGCGCGATGACGGCCGGCCCGCGGAAGCGGGCGCTGCGGCCGAACCGGGGCTTGGGCAGGCTCGGCATGACTGAACGGCTCGTCCGTCGTCGTGAGGGTCTGCTCCACCGGCATCACCTGCTGCAGTCTAGGGGACGGTGTGCCGAGAACGCCCAACTGGGTGATATGTTGTCGCCCACATAGCTGGACACATCCAGAGGGGTGGAGGGACTGGCCCGATGAAACCCCGGCAACCCCCCGCAAGGGGAAGGTGCCAATTCCTGTGAGATGTGGCTGGAGCTTCGCACGAGCCTCCGCCACAACAACCCGGCGGAGGTTTTGTCTTTCATGGCTGCGGAGTCCCTGAGGTGTCGAGAGTGCGGCGAGGTCTACCCCCTCGACGCGCGCTACGTCTGCGAGCGCTGCTTCGGGCCGCTCGAGGTCGCCTACGCGAAGGTCCAGGGCGCGCCCGACGAGCTGCGCCGCCGCATCCAGGCGGGGCCGCAGAACATGTGGCGCTACGCCGACTTCCTGCCGCTGCAGGCGCCGCCGGCGCCGTCGCAGCGGCGCTCGTCGCGCACCGGCCTGCCGGCCGGCTGCACTCCGCTGATCCGCGCCGACCGCCTCGCGCAGCGCCTCGGCCTGGGCGAGGTGTGGGTCAAGAACGACACGGCCAACCCGACGCACTCCTTCAAGGACCGCGTCGTCTCGGTGGCCTCGGCGCGCGCGCTGGAGCTGGGCTTCGATGTGCTCGCCTGCGCCTCGACCGGCAACCTCGCCAACGCGGTCGCCGCGCAGGCCGCGGCGCTGGGCGTCGAGTCCTACGTCTTCATCCCGGCCGACCTCGAGGAGCAGAAGGTGCTCGCCACCGGGGTCTACGGCACGAACCTCGTCAAGGTCCGCGGCAACTACGACGACGTCAACCGCCTCTGCACGGAGCTGTCGGGCGAGAAGGACGGCTGGGCGTTCGTCAACGTCAACATGCGCCCCTACTACGCCGAGGGCTCGAAGACGATCGCCTACGAGATCGCCGAGCAGCTCGGCTTCCAGACGCCCGACCGGATCGTCGCGCCGATCGCCTCGGGCTCGCTGTTCACGAAGGTCGCCAAGGGCTTCGGCGAGTTCCTCGAGCTGGGGCTGGCGACGGGCTCGGTCCCGACGATGAACGGCGCCCAGGCGGAGGGCTGCTCGCCGGTGGCGACGGCGTTCGCCGACGGCAGGGACGTCTGCCGTCCGGTCAAGCCGGACACGATCGCCAAGTCGCTGGCGATCGGCAACCCGGCCGACGGCCCCTACGCGCTCGAGCAGGCGCGCAGCACGGGCGGCTCGATCGACGCCGTCGACGACGACGAGATCCGCGCCGGCATCCGGCTGCTGGCCGAGACGACGGGCATCTTCACCGAGACCGCGGGCGGCGTGACCACCGCGGTGCTGGCCAAGCTCGCCGCGCGCGGCGACATCGGCGCCGACGAGCGCGTCGTGCTCGTCATCACCGGCGACGGCCTGAAGACGCTCGACGCCGTGCGCGGCTCGTTCCAGGCCTTCGAGATCGACCCCTCCTACGACGCGTTCGAGCAGCACGTCGCGACGGCGGTGGCGGCCTGATGGCGATCACGGTCAAGCTCCCCACGCAGCTGCGCGCGACGGTCGGCGGCGCGTCGACGGTCTCCGCCTCGGGCGCGACGGTCGGCCAGGTGCTCGACGACGTCTTCGGCGCCCACCCCGAGCTGCGCGACCGCATCGCCGACGAGGGCGGCGAGCTGCGCCGCTTCGTCAACGTCTACGTCGGCGGCGAGGACATCCGCTACCTCGACGGCCTCGAGACGGCGGTCGCCGACGGGTCGGAGGTCCAGATCCTCCCTGCGGTGGCCGGCGGCTGATCACGGCCGGATCGGCGGCCCTGGCAAGGACGCAGGGAGCGTGGCGTACGGTGGGTACGTGAGCGACCGAGGACGCAGCCAGGGGCGGCGAGACGGCCGATGATCCGGGTCTTTCACTGCGACGACTCCGAGGCGTTCCGCCTCGTCGTGCGCGAGATGCTGCGCGACGGCGGCGAGATCGAGGTCGTCGGCGGCGCGCCGACCGTCGCGGCGGCACAGGACGCGCTGCCCGGCGCGGCGCCCGACGTGGTGCTGCTCGACCTGCTCGAGGGCGCCGGCGAGGACGACCTCGTCGCGCGGCTGGCGCCGCATGCGCCGGCTGCGCGCTTCGTCGTCTACTCGGGCCGGCCCGAGCGCGACGGCGCCGCCGCCGCGGCGCACCTGCACAAGGCGGCCGACTTCGGCGAGCTGCGGCGCGTGATCCTCGAGGTCGTCGCGGACGCGTGAGCGCGCGCGACCGCCTGGCGAGCTACCGGGGCCGGCGCGACTTCGCGGCCACGCCGGAGCCCGCCGGAGGCGACCCGGGATCCGGCGCGGCGCCGCGCTTCGTCGTCCAGCAGCACGACGCCACGCGCCTGCACTGGGACCTGCGGCTCGAGCGCGACGGCGCGCTGGCCTCGTGGGCGGTGCCCAAGGGCATCCCCGACGAGCCCGGCCGCAACCGCCTCGCGGTGCGCACCGAGGACCACCCGCTGGAGTACCTCGACTTCGAGGGCGAGATCCCGACGGGCTCCTACGGCGCCGGGACGATGACGATCTGGGACCGGGGCACCTACGAGCTGCACAAGTGGACCGACGACAAGGTCGAGGTCACCTTCCACGGCGAGCGGCTCGACGGCCGCTACGGCCTGTTCGCCACGCGCGCGCCGCGCGACTGGATGATCCACCGGATGTCGCCGCCGCGCGACCCGACGGCCGAGCAGATGCCCGAGCGGATCGCGCCGATGCTGGCGACGCTCGGACCGCTGCCGCGCGACCCGGACGGCTGGGCGTTCGAGGTCAAGTGGGACGGCCTGCGCGCGATCGCCCGCTCCGAGCCGGGCAGCCTGCGCCTGCAGGGCCGCAACCTCAACGACGTCACGCCGCGCTATCCGGAGCTCGCGCGGCTGAACCGCGCGCTCGGCTCGCACCGGGCGATCCTCGACGGCGAGATCGTCCTCGTCGGCGAGGACGGGCGCCCGAGCTTCGAGGCGCTGCAGGGCCGCATGCACGTGGCCTCCGACGCGCAGGTCCGGCGGCTGGCCAAGGAGCAGCCGGTCACCTACCTGGCCTTCGACCTGCTGTGGCTCGACGGCCACTCGCTCGTCGCCCAGCCCTACGCGCGCCGGCGCGAGCTGCTCGACGGGCTCGGGCTCGCCGGCGGCGAGCGCTGGGACGTGCCCGAGCACGTCGTCGGCGACGGCGAGGCGCTGCTTGCGGCCACGCGCGAGCAGGGGCTCGAGGGCGTGATCGCCAAGCGCCTCGACGGCGCCTACGAGCCGGGCCGGCGCTCGCGCGGCTGGGTCAAGGTCAAGAACGTGCTGCGCGAGGACGTCGTCGTCGGCGGCTGGCAGCCGGGCAAGGGCGCCCGCGCCGACCGCATCGGCGCGCTGCTCGTCGGCCTGCCCGAGGGCGAGGACGGCCTGCGCTACGCCGGCAAGGTCGGCAGCGGCCTGTCCGACGACGAGCTCGACCGCCTCGCGGCGCTGCTCGCGCCGCTGCGGACCGACCGCAGCCCGTTCGCCGGCGCCGGCGTGCCGCGCGGGGCGACGTTCGTGCGCCCGCAGCTGACGGTCACGGTCGAGTTCCGCGACTGGACGAGCGCCGGGCGGCTGCGCGCGCCCGTGTACAAGGGGACCGTCGCGGGCACCCGGCCGGTGATGGCGGGCGCGCGCCGCACGGGCAGGGGAACGCGGAGGGCCGCGGAGGTCGAGGTCGACGGCCGCACGGTCCGCGTCGCCAACCCCGACAAGGTCCTGTGGCCGCGGACCGGCACGACGAAGGCCGACCTGATCGACTACCTGGCGGCGATCGGCCCGACGCTGCTGCCGCACCTGCGCGGGCGCATGCTGACGCTCAAGCGCTACCCCGACGGGGTGCAGGGCGAGTTCTTCTACGAGAAGCGCGCCCCGTCGCACCGGCCCGACTGGGTGCGGACGGCGAAGGTGCGCCTGCGCAGCGAGACGATCGAGTTCGTCACCGTCGAGGACGTCGCCACGCTCGTCTGGCTGGGCAACCTCGCCGACGTCGAGCTGCACACGTCGCTGGCGCTCGCGACCGCCCAGAGGCGCCCGACGACGATGGTCTTCGACCTCGACCCCGGCGCGCCGGCGACGATCGTCGAGTGCTGCGAGGTCGCCGGCTGGCTGCGCGGGATGTTCTCCGACCTGGGGCTCGAGGCGGTGGCGAAGACGTCGGGGTCCAAGGGCCTGCAGGTCTACGTGCCGCTCAACCGCGACGACGCGACCTACGACGAGACCAAGGCGTTCTCCAAGGCGGTCGCCGAGCTGCTCGAGCGCGAGGCGCCCGAGCGCGTCGTCTCGCGCCAGCGCCGGGACCTGCGCGGCGGCAAGGTGCTCGTCGACTGGAGCCAGAACGACGAGCACAAGACGACGGTCAGCGTCTACTCGCCGCGCGCCCGGGAGCGGCCGACCGTGTCGACGCCGGTGAGCTGGGACGAGGTCGAGCGCTGCGCGAAGCGCGGCGACCCCGAGGCGCTCGTCTTCACGATCGACGACGCGCTGCGCCGCGTGGTCGCCGAGGGCGACCTGTTCGCCCCGGCGCTGTCGGTCACGCAGCGGCTGCCCGAGCTCTGACGGCCGGCCCCGCCAGGTGGCGCGAGACGTAGAGGCTCTCGACCGTTGTCACGCGGCGGCCGCCGAGCGTCGCCTGCGACGAGCGGCCGGCGACGAGCTCGACGCGCGACGCGCCGATCCGCTCCGCGGGCAGCGGCTCGCCGTAGGTGCGCTCCCCGTGGCGGCCGTCGTAGCTGAGCAGCCAGGGGACGCCGCGCGCGTCGAGGTCCTCGAGCGCGGCGATCAGCGCCCGGCGGTCGAGGCCGTCGCGGTAGCGGCGGTCGCGACCGCTCGAGGTGCCCTGCCAGGGCGGGTCGAGGTAGACGAGGTCGGCCGGCGTCGCGTCGGCGAGCGCGGCGCGGAAGTCGCCGGAGCGCACGACGGCGCGCCCGGCCAGCAGCGTCGCGGCGCCGGCGATCTCGCGCCGCATGCGCTCCGGGCGCATGCCCAGGCGCCGGCGGTCGGCCGACTGGTTGAAGGCGCCGGCGGCGTTGAAGCGCGGCGCGCTCTTGACGCAGCGGGCGAGCAGGTAGAGCAGCTCGGCGGGCCCGCCGGCGGCGTTGAAGCGCTCGCGCACGGCGAGGTAGTGCGCCGCGGGGTCGTCGAGGCCGGCGCGCCAGAGGCGCTCGTAGTCGCCGGCCAGCGCGCCGGGCGCCGCGAGCGCGCGCGCCCACAGCGCGGCGAGCGGCTCGAGCGAGTCGG
>DASZVK010000066.1:0-2796 GCA_035547175.1 Solirubrobacteraceae bacterium | reverse complement strand
CGAGCTGCGCCGACGTCGTCCCCGCCGGCAGGTCGAAGCCGGTCAGCCCGCCGAACAGGCGGTGGCCGCGCACCGTGTGGCCGCCCGGCAGCCGGGCCTGCCAGCCGGGCCGGTAGAGCTGGGAGAGCATCAGCACCGCCGGCCGGCGCTGCGGCGCCAGGCGCACGCGCAGGCTGAGGTCGTCCCAGCGCGCGCCGCTCACCGCGCCGCGGCGCTCCAGCGCCGCCACGCTCGCGAAGTCGGCGCACATCAGGCCGGGGGCGGCGCAGCCGGCGCGCGCCGGCAGCGTCGCGAGGCGATCTGCGGCCGGGGCGAGCACGGCCGCGTCGGGCCAGTGCGCCGGGTTGCGGTAGACGACGATCGTCGTCCCGTCGCGCAGCGTGAAGGCGCGGATGCGCTCCAGCGACGGCGCGACCGGTTCGCCCGGCAGCGCGAGCACGTAGCCGACGTCGAGCGCATCGAGCGCGGTCGCGTCGCGCGGCAGCGTCGGCTCGGCGCGGATGTCGGACTGGAGCTGGTCGGGGACCGGCTGCAGCTCGGAGAGGTCGACGCCCTTGAAGTGGCCGTTGAGCAGCCGCAGCCCGTGCAGCCCCCAGCCGGCGAACTCGTAGTCGGTGTTCGCGACGGGCCCGCCGTGGACGAGGTCGTCGAGCGACCGGTAGAGGCGTCCCTCGGCGCCCGGGGCCATGTAGACGCGCGTCTCGCGGTGGTCGGGCAGCCCCTGGAAGTAGGCGTAGAGCGGCTGGTCGCGCATCGTGCTGCGCAGCGTCGGCGTGACCTCGCCGCGCAGGTAGTCGACGGCGCGGACGAGGTCGGCATGCCAGTAGGAGAAGAAGCCGGCCGCGAGCGCGACCAGCTCCAGGCCGGCGAGCGCGCCCAGGAGCGCGCGCCGGCGCGGGAACGCCTCCCACAGCCACTGCAGCGCGAGGCACGCGAGCAGGATCGCCAGCAGCGTGAACGGCTCGCGTGCGTACCACGTGCCGCTGATCACCGGCAGGTTGACGAACCAGGCGACGAAGCAGACGACGACGCCGACGCGCAGCCCGTCGGCATGGCGCTGGCGCACGCGCGTCCGCGCGAGCAGCCCGGCGACGGCGAGCGCGAGGAACGGGCCGCCGACCGTCAGCAGCCGGTCGGCCGGGATGCCGCCGCCGACGGCCCCGAACGGCGAGTGGATCGGGTAGAGGAGCAGTCGCCAGACGTCGAGCGGATAGCCCTGCTGGATGTGCGCGGCGTCGCCGCGGCCCGCCTCGAGCGCGATGTCGTGGACCTTCGTCGCGCTCAGCAGCACGGCGAGCGCGAGCGACAGCCCCAGCCACGGCCACAGCTCGCGGGCCCGCCCGGCGCGGCCGGCGAGGAACGCGACGACGCCGAGCGCCGTGTAGGGGACGACGCCGGCGTGGCCGTTGAGCAGGATCAGCCCCGCGCACAGCCCCGCGCCGACCGCCCACGCGACCCGTCGCGGGCCGCGCTCGGAGTCCAGCAGCCCGATCACCGCCAGCAGCAGCAGCGGCGCCAGCGTCCAGCCGACGTACTGCGACGGCCAGAAGTCGTGCAGGTAGGTCTCCGTCGGCGGGCTCAGCGCCCACGCCGCCGAGCACAGCAGCGCGATCCACGGCCGCAGCTCCAGCCGACGCGCGATCGCCCACACGGCCAGCGCCCCGATCCACATCTGGCCGAGGTAGAGGATCGACAGCGAGAGCGCCGGCGACAGCCAGCGGAACGCCAGCAGGATCGGGTGGAAGGTGAGGCCCTCGCTGAACGGCTGCGGCGTGCCGAGGCCGAGGAACGGGTCCCACAGCGGGTAGGCGCCGAGCAGGTGCATCGCCCGGAAGACGGTGCTCTGGACCTCCGTGTAGAGGCCCTCGTCGTCGGGCGGCAGCACGACGACGGTCGGCGCCACGACGATCGTCGCGATGGCCAGCACGACGGGCGCGGCCCACGCCCGGCGCGCGAGCCGCTCGTCGAGCGCGGTCAGGGTCCTCGCGAGCACGGCGGCTGGAAGCTAGCCGGGTGGGCCGACGCCTGGCGCGCGGATAAGGTGGCGCGCGATGGGCCGTCCGTCGATCGTGATCGCGACGAGGGAGCTCGATCCGCTCGCCGGCGGCGGCGTCGCACCCGGGCCCGTGGCGACGCTGCGCGCCCTCGCCGGGGTCGCCGACGCGACGCTCGTCACCTCGCCGGCGGCGGCCGCGGCGGTCGACCTGGACGGCCTCGACGTCGTCCTCGCCGACGAGCCGCCGCGCGATGGCGAGCGCTCGCCCGGCTACCAGTCCTGGGCCCACGCCTGGAGCGACGCGCTCCACCGCGCGATCCGCGGGCGCTTCGGCGACGCCGGGCCCGACCTGCTCGAGCTCCCCGACCGCGGCGCCGAGGCGTTCGTCGCGCTGCAGGCGCGGCGCACCGGCGAGCGCTCTCTCGCGCGCACGCGCATCGTCGTGCGGCTGGTCGGCACGGGCGAGGTCCGCGACGTGCTCGACGGCTCGCTGAGCGCGGCGCTCGAGGCCGAGGTCGTGCGCGAGTGCGAGCGCTACTGCCTGCGCCGCGCCGACGCCCTCCTGCATCCGGGCGGCGACGTCGCCGGCGCCTACGAGCGCTACTACGGCGCCGACGCGCTGGCGCCGCGGCGGCTGCTGCCGGCCGCGATCGAGCCCGGCGACGTGCCCGCGGCCGGCCCGCGCGACGCCGCCGCCGCCGGCACCGGGGCGCTGCGGCTGCTGTGCCTGGGGCCGCTCGAGCGGCGACTCGGCCAGGCCGAGCTGGTGCGCGCGCTGCAGGCGATCGGCGGCGAGGGCT
>DASZVK010000065.1:0-7252 GCA_035547175.1 Solirubrobacteraceae bacterium | reverse complement strand
GCTGCTGGCGAGCGAGCCCGGCCCGGGCGGCGCCGATCCGATGGTCGAGCTGGCGACGGCCTGCCGCGAGCGGGGCCTGGTGGTCGGCAGCAACTTCAGCCGCGTGACGGTCGCGCCGCCCTGCAACACCGACGCGGCGGTCGTCGAGGAGGGCCTGGCCATCCTCGACGAGGCGCTCGAGGTGGCGGACCGCTACGTTGGGAGCTAGCGTCTCTCGATGGCGACGCGCAGGCAGCATCTCCAACAGGCCCGGGAGGCGAGCGCATGGCGGCGCTGAGGCACGTCCCGTCCGCCGGCGGGCCGCCGTCGGCCGACGACCTGCGGGTCGCGACCCGTCCCAGGCACTGGGGCACCCACGTCGGCGCCGTCGTGGCGTTCGTCCTGATCGGCTCACTGACGTTCTCGTTCGCGACCAACTCGCGCGTGCGGTGGTCGGTGGTCGGCGACTACCTGTTCAGCTCGCCGGTGCTGCACGGCGTCCTCGTGACGCTCGAGCTGACCGTGCTGGCGATGGCGATCGGCGCCGTCGGGGCGATCACGCTGGCGATCATGCGCGACTCGGGCAACCCCGTGCTCGGCGGCATCGCCTGGCTCTACCAGTGGTTCTTCCGCGGCACGCCGCTGCTCGTGCAGATCATCTTCTGGGGCTTCCTCGGGGCGGTCTACCCGTCGATCTCGCTGGGGATCCCGGGCACCGACCTGACGCTGGCCTCGGCGTCGTCGAACAGCGTGATCACCCCGTTCGTCGCGGCGCTGCTGGGCCTCGGCCTCAACGAGGCGGCCTACGACTCGGAGATCGTCCGCGCCGGCCTGCTGTCGATCGACGAGGGCCAGCGCGAGGCCGCGCACGCGCTCGGCATGTCGCCCGCGCTGACGATGCGCAAGATCATCCTGCCCCAGGCGCTGCGCGTCGTGGTGCCGCCGATGGGCAACCAGACGATCGGCATGCTCAAGATGACGTCCCTGGTCTCGGTGATCGCCGGCACGGACCTGCTGACCAGGGTGCAGTCGATCTACTCGCAGAACTTCGAGGTGATCCCGCTGCTCGTCGTGGCGAGCCTGTGGTACCTCGCCTTGACCACGATCCTCAGCATCGGCCAGGTGTTCCTCGAGCGGCGGCTCGGCCAGGGCGTGCGCCGCCGGGTGAGAGGCGGGTGAGCACGCTGCCCGCATCGACGACGCCACGGCGCCCATCCTCGGACCAGGGGCCAGCAGTGGACACGATCGTCACCGTCGAAGGGGTGCAGAAGTCCTTCGGCAGCCAGCACGTGCTGCGCGGGATCGACCTCTCGATCGAGAGGGGGGAGGTCGTCTGCCTCGTGGGGCGCAGCGGCTCGGGCAAGACGACGCTGCTGCGGTGCATCAACGCGCTGGAGCTGTGCGACGCCGGCATGATCACCGTCGACGGCGAGCTGATCGGCTGCGAGCTCCACCACGGCCGGCTGCGCCAGCTGCCGGCTCGGCGCCTGGCCAAGCAGCGCCAGCACATCGGGATGGTCTTCCAGCACTTCAATCTCTTCCCGCACATGAACGCGCTGGAGAACGTCACCGTCGCGCCCATCTCCGTCCAGGGCGTCTCCAGGGCCGCCGCCGAGGCCCGGGCCCGGGAGCTGCTCGAGCGCGTCGGGCTGGCGCACAAGGCCGAAACCTATCCGGCGCTGCTCTCCGGCGGCGAGAAGCAGCGCGTCGCCATCGCTCGGGCGCTGGCGATGTCGCCCAGCCTGATGCTCTTTGACGAGCCGACCTCGGCGCTCGATCCCGAGCTCGTCGGCGAGGTGCTCGCCGTGATGCGCCAGCTCGCGCAAAGCGGGATGACGATGATTGTCGTCACCCACGAGATGGGCTTCGCGCTCGATGTCGCCAGCCGGGTCGCCTACATGGAGGACGGGCTGATTCAGGAGATAGGCACTCCGCAGGAGGTCGTGCTCGAGGCGCAGAGTGAGTCGGCGCGGTCATTCTTCGCCCGGGTGCGGGGCGAGTAGCCGTGTCGGCGATCGGCCAGGCCGCCGCGATCCTCAGGGCGCTCGGCGGACGACCGGAGGGACTGCGCTTCTCGGAGGTCGTGGCCGCGACGCAGCTCCCCAAGAGCTCGGCGCACGGTGCGCTGCGCGAGCTCGTGCGCGCCGGCCTGGTCGACGAGCACGACCGCCGCTACAAGGTCGGCATGCGCCTCGTCGAGATTGCCGCGGCGCGTATCAACGACACCGACGTGACGCGGGCCTTCACCGAGCTGACGACCGTCCGTCCCGGCGCCCTGCTCGACGAGACCGTCGTGCTCTCGGCGCTGGAGGGCGCGAACGTCGTCTACCTCGCCTGCCGGACCGGCAGCCGGCCCGTGGCCGTCCAGTACAGGATCGGGATGCAGCTGCCGGCAGCGATGACGGCCTCCGGGCGCGCCGTCCTGGCCACTCGCGGCGATGACGAGGTTCGGACGATCCTCGAGAGCGCCGGCACCGCGCCTGCGGCGGTCGAGCGGTGCCTCGCCGAGCTGGCGAGCGCGCGCCGGGTGGGCTACGCCATCGATGACGAGGAGACCACGCGCGGGATGCTGTGCTTCGGCGCCGCGATCGCCCTGGGCGACGGCGAGCCGCCTCGCTGCGCGATCGCGGTAAGCCTCGTCAAGGCCGTGGCCGAGGAGCGACCGGGCTACCCGGCGGTCTACGGCGACGAGGTCCTGCGGCTCGCGCGCGCGATCTCGTACCAGTGTGGAGGGACCCCGCCCGTCCTGTCGGACGGCGACAGGCAGTCAGACCGAGGAGAGTTGGACATGCCGGATCAGGGAGCTGTGCCATTGGTCTCGAGCGCGCCGCGCCGGCGCGCGAAGCGCCCGGACGGGGCGGGGGGAGACCATGCCGCCGACGGGCACGTCGAGGTCCCGGCGTGATCTCGAACCTGATCGGAGGCGCGTGGCGACCCGCGACCGGCGACACCGAGCGCGACATCCACAATCCGGCCACCGGCGAGGTCATCGATCGTCTCGTCCTGTCGAGCGCCGCCGATGTCGATGCGGCGGTACGTGCCGCGGGTGCAGCGTTCGAGACCTGGTCGCGCCGGCCCGTGATGGACAGGGTGCGGCTGATGTTCCGCTTCAAGGAGCGGCTCGAGGACCACTTCGAGGAGCTGGCGGCGATCGTGACGCGCCACCACGGCAAGACGCTCGACGAGGCACGGGGCGAGCTGCGCCGGGGGATCGAGGTCGTCGACTTCGCCTGCGGCGCGCCGACGCTCCTGCAGGGCCGGACGTTGCGCAGCGTCTCGCGCGGCGTCGACCAGGACCTCTACCGCTATCCGGTCGGGGTCTGCGCGGGCATCCCGCCGTTCAACTTTCCGGTGATGATCCCGCTGTGGATGTTCCCGCTCGCGGTGGTGGCGGGCAACACGTTCGTGCTCAAGCCGTCCGAGCGCACACCGCTGGGCGCCGTGCGGCTCGCTGAGCTGTTCCTCGACGCAGGCTTTCCCGACGGCGTGCTCAACATCGTGCAGGGCGGCAGCGAGGCGGCGGGCGCGCTGATCCGGCATCCGTCGGTCGACGCCGTGTCGTTCGTCGGGTCCGAGCCCGCCGCGCGGCAGGTTTACGAGACGGCTGCGCGCCACGGCAAGCGCGTCCAGGCGCTCGGTGGGGCAAAGAACTACCTGGTGGTCATGCCCGACGTCGATCCGGACGTGGCAGTGCCGGCGATGCTGAACTCGGCCTTCGGCAACGCAGGCGAGCGCTGCCTGGCCGGCAGCGTGGCGGTGATGGTCGGCGAGGCCGACGAAGCGATGCTCGAGCCGCTGGTCACGCGCGCTTCAGCGCTGGAGGTCGGCGCGGGCGACGTCGAGGGGACCGATGTCGGGCCATTGATCACGAGTGAGCATCGCGCCCGCGTGGCGGAGTATGTCGAGCGCGGCACGGCCGAGGGGGCCGAGATCCTTCTCGACGGACGCTCCCTGATGGCGCGCCCCGGCTACTTCCTCGGGCCGACGATCCTCGACAATGTCACCGACGCAATGGCGGTGGGGCGCGAGGAGATCTTCGGGCCGGTGCTGTCGGTGGCGCGCGCACACACACTCGACGACGCGATCGAGCAAGCCAACCGCTCGGCGCTCGGGAACATGTCGGTGATCTTCACGTCCTCCGGTCGGTCCGGTCGCGAGTTCCGCGAGCGCGTCCAGGCCGGGATGGTCGGCATCAACGTAGCGGTCGCGCAGCCCTTCGCCTTCTTCCCGTTCTCGGGCTGGAAGGGCTCGTTCTATGGCGATCTCCACGTGCACGGGACCGACGGGATTGAGTTCTACACGCGTAAGAAGATGGTCGTTAGTCGCTGGTAGCGGACGGGGCGGCGCTGCGTGCCGTGCCGCCCCGTCGCACCGGCGGCCTCAGGCCAGCTCGAAGCGGTCGAGCATCATCACCTTGTCCCAGGCGGCGACGAAGTCGCGGACGAACTTCTCCCGCGCGTCGTCGCTCGCGTAGACCTCGGCGAGCGCGCGCAGCTCGGAGTTCGAGCCGAACACGAGGTCGACGCGGCTGGCGAGGAGCTTCTCGCCCGACGCGGTGACGCCCTCGTACAGCGACTCGTCGGCGTTCGGCGTCCACGTCGTCCCCGGCTCGAGCAGCGTCACGAAGAAGTCGTTCGTGAGCGTGCCCGGGGCCTTGGTGAAGACGCCCGCCTGCGAGCCGTCCCAGTTGGCGCCCAGCACGCGCAGGCCGCCGAGCAGCACGGTCATCTCGGGCGCGCTGAGCGTCAGCAGGCTCGCCTTGTCGATCAGCAGGTGCTCGGCCGGCAGCGGGGCGCCCGCGCGCAGGTAGTTGCGGAAGCCGTCCGCCCTCGGCTCGAGCACCGAGAACGACTCGACGTCGGTCATCTCCTGCGTGGCGTCGGTGCGGCCCGGCGTGAACGGCACCTCGACGTCGATGCCGGCCGCCCGGGCCGCCTGCTCGACGCCGACGCAGCCGGCCAGCACGATCACGTCGGCCAGCGAGACCGGCTTGCCGAACGCCTCGCGGACGCCCTCCAGCGTGCTCAGCACGCCGGCCAGCGCGGCCGGGTCGTTGACCTCCCAGCTCCGCTGCGGCTCGAGGCGGAGGCGCGCGCCGTTGGCGCCGCCGCGCCTGTCGCTGCCGCGGAACGTCGAGGCCGACGCCCAGGCGGTGCCGACGAGCTGGGCGACCGACAGGCCCGACGCGGCGATCCGCTCCTTCAGCGCGGCGACGTCGGCGTCGCCGATCGGCTCGCCCTCGGGCGCGGGCACCGGGTCCTGCCAGATCAGCACCTCGCCGGGCACCTCGGGGCCGAGGTAGCGCGTCGCCGGCCCGAGGTCGCGGTGCGTCAGCTTGAACCACGCGCGCGCGAACGCGTCGGCGAACTCGTCGGGGTTCTCGTAGAAGCGCCTTGAGATCGGCCCGTAGATCGGGTCGAAGCGCAGCGCCAGGTCGGTCGTCAGCATCGTCGGCGTGCGGCGCGGGTCGCCGGCCGACGGCCCGGGGACGGAGTCGGCGCCGGCGCCGCCCTTCGGCTTCCACTGCTTGGCGCCGGCGGGGCTCTCGGTCAGCTCCCAGTCGTAGCCGAACAGGTTCCAGAAGAAGTTGTTGTCCCAGCGCGTCGGCGTCGAGGTCCAGATGACCTCGGGGCCGCCGCCGATCGTGTCCGAGCCCCTGCCCGTGCCGTACGAGCTCCTCCAGCCCAGGCCCTGCTCCTCGAGCGGAGCGGCCTCGGGGGCGGGGCCGACGAGCGCCGGATCGCCGGCGCCGTGGGTCTTGCCGAACGTGTGTCCGCCGGCGATCAGCGCGACGGTCTCCTCGTCGTTCATCGCCATGCGGCGGAACGTCTCGCGGACGTCGCGGGCCGCGGCGAGCGGATCGGGGTTGCCGTTGGGGCCCTCCGGGTTGACGTAGATGAGGCCCATCTGGACGGCCGCCAGCGGGTCCTCGAGGTCGCGGTCGCCGCTGTAGCGCCGGTCCTCGAGCCAGGCGCCCTCCGGGCCCCAGTAGACCTCCTCGTCGGGCTCCCAGACGTCCTCGCGCCCGCCGGCGAAGCCGAACGTCTGGAAGCCCATCGTCTCCAGCGCGACGTTGCCGGTGAGGATCATCAGGTCGGCCCAGGAGATGCTCTGGCCGTACTTGCGCTTGACCGGCCACAGCAGCCGGCGGGCCTTGTCGAGGTTGACGTTGTCGGGCCAGCTGTTGAGCGGCGCGAAGCGCTGCTGGCCGGAGCCGGCGCCGCCGCGGCCGTCGCCGATGCGGTAGGTGCCGGCGCTGTGCCACGCCATGCGGATCATCAGCGGGCCGTAGTTGCCGAAGTCGGCCGGCCACCAGTCCTGCGAGTCGGTCAGCAGCGCGGCGATGTCCCGCTTGACCGCGTCGAGGTCGAGCGCCTCGAACGCCGCCCGGTAGTCGAAGCCCTCGTCGAGCGGGTCGGCGGCGGGGTGGTGCTTGGCCAGGACCCTGAGGTTGAGCCGCTCCGGCCACCACTCGCTGTTGGCGCGGGCGACCGGGTGACGGGCGCGGCCGTTGCCGTTGGCGTGCGGGCAGACGTTGGCGTCGAGGGTGTCAGACACGGGTCCTTTCCTTCCGGATCAGGTTGGGGTGGCGGGGAGCTCGCCGCGCGCGGCCGAGCAGTCGGGGCACAGGCCCCGGTAGACGACCTCGGCCTCGTCGATCGCGTAGCCGTGGTCGTGGGACGGGACAAGGCAGGGCGCCTCGCCGACCGCGCAGTCGACGTCGGCGATCGCGCCGCACGAGCGGCAGACGATGTGGTGGTGGTTGTCGCCGACGCGCGACTCGTAGCGCGCCACCGAGCCGGGCGGCTGGATGCGCCGCACCAGGCCGGCGTCGGTCAGCGCGCGCAGCACGTCGTAGACGGCCTGGTGGGAGACCTCGCCGAGGTCGTCGCGGACGGCGCCGATGATCGAGTGGGTGTCGGCATGCGGGTTGCCGTGGACGGCCGACAGCACCGCCACGCGCGGGCGGGTGACGCGCAGCGCGGCGTCGCGCAGCAGTCGCTCGTAGTCGGCCGTCGGCGGCATGCCGCGCAGTGTGGCACATTCTGGAATCGATCAAGCCTCGGCCGGCGCCCGCCGTCAAGCGACGCTGCGCCCACGGTCATGGTCGCCTGCGCGCGCGGGCGTAGGCTCGGCGCCATGTCCACGCTCACCGATCGCCATGGCATCGTCACCGGGGCCGGGGGAGGCATCGGCGGCGCGACGGCGCTCGCCGCCGCGCGCGCCGGGGCCCCCGGGCTGCTGCTCGTCGACCGCGACGCGCAGGCCGCCG
>DASZVK010000064.1:0-2465 GCA_035547175.1 Solirubrobacteraceae bacterium | reverse complement strand
CGGCGATCGAGTGGTTCGAGCCGCTCTGCGTCGCCGGCCTGTGGACGCCGCAGCTCATCGAGCTCGCCGGCGGCGTCGACGTGCTCGGCCTCGCCGGCGAGCCGCCCGAGCGCGTCGGCTGGGACGTGCTCGCCGCCGCCGCGCCGGAGGTCGTGATCGTGATGCCGCGCGACTACGACCTCCAGACCGCCTACCGCGAGGCCGAGATGCGCGCCGGCGAGCTGCGCGCGACCGGCGCGCGGCGCATCGTCGCCGTCGACGGCGCGCGCTTCTCGCGGCCGGGGCCGGGGCTGGTCGACGGGATCGAGACGCTCGCCCACGTCCTGCACCCCGACCTGTTCGGGCACGGCGCCGGCGGGGCGCTCGAGCTGGTCGCCGGCTGAGCGGCTCAGGCGCCGCTGCTCGCGGCGGCCGCGAGCGCGCCGGCGACGGCCACCACGGCGATCGCGACCGACGCCGCGACCGGCGCCCAGCGCGGCAGGCGCCGGCGGATCGACTCGATGCCCAGCCAGGCCGCCAGCCCGCCGCCGATCAGGCCGCCGATGTGGCCGCCGATCGAGATGCCGCCGACCGCGAACGAGAAGACCAGGTTGATGACGATCAGGCCGCCGATCGAGCCCCAGATCCCGCCCGCGAAGGGGTCGATCCCGCGGGCTCGCATCTCGATGAACATCGCCCCCATCAGCCCGAACACGGCGCCCGACGCGCCGACCGTGTACGAGTTCGGCGTGACGATCAGCGCGCCGCACGACCCCGCCAGCAGCGACGCCAGGTAGAGGGCGCCGAAGCGGACGCTGCCCAGCTCGCGCTCGAGCTCGCGCCCCAGCCACCACAGCAGGTACATGTTGAACGCGATGTGCAGGATGTTCGCGTGCAGGAAGCCGCCCGTGATCAGGCGGTAGTAGTCGTGGCCGAAGCGGATGTGCGGGCCGTCGAGCGCGAGGTGGCGGAACAGGCTGTTGCCGCTCGCGTTGCCGAAGCCGAACGTCCCGCTGCCGAGGAACAGGATCACGTTGACGACGATCAGCGCGATCGTCACGCTCGGCTCGCCCGAGCGCGACACCGCCCGCATGTCGCGCACCTTCGTGCGCTGGCGCGCGCACTCCGGGCAGCGCATGCCGACCGGCGTCGGGGTCATGCAGTCAGGGCAGATCGGACGGCCGCAGCTCGAGCACGACACGCCGGTCTCGCGCCCCGGATGGCGATAGCAGGTGGCCATGGGCGGGCGGGTGACGTTAGCGCCCGGGCAGGCGCAGCCTGGGACGCCGCGTGCCGCGCGACCTCAGCCGCAGCACGAGCAGGCCCGCTCCCGCGGTGGCGGCGACGGCCGCGGCGATCACCGGCCGCACCCAGTTGCGCGGGTCGCGCATCGCGGAGATCTCGAGCGCGTCGAGCTCCTCGATCGCCGTCTCGGTCAGGCTCGCGAGCCTCGCCTCGAGGCGGTCGGCGAGCGTCGGCGGCGGATCGACCGGCGCCAGCGCGGCGCGCACGCGCGCCTCGAAGTCCATCGGCGCGACGTCGCTCATGCGGCGACCATCTCCTCGAGCTGCTTGATCGCGCGGTGGATCAGCACCTTGGTGGCGCCGTCGGTCTTGCCCAGCGCGCGGGCGATCTCGCGGTTGTCCATGCCCAGTGCGAAGCGCATGATCAGGGCCTCACGCCGCTCGTCCGGCAGGCGCGTGACGCCTTCGAGGATTCGCGCCAGCTCGTCGCGTCCCTCCACGAGATCCTCGGTGGTGTGGATCGTGCGCGCGGGGCGCGTCGGCTCGGTCTCCTCCAGCGACGACTGCGGCCTGCGCGCGCGGTCCCGGTAGAGGTTGGCGGCGAGGTTGTGCGCGATCCGGATCAGCCACGGCCGCAGCGGCCTGCCGTCGCTCTCCGCCGTCGCCCGCTCGAAGTGCCGGTAGGCCTGCAGGAAGGTCTGCTCGGTGAGGTCCTCCGCATCGTGGTGGTTGCCCACCCGGTAGTAGGCGTAGCTGTAGACGTCCCGGAGATGCGTCCGGTACAGCTCGGAGAACGCCGCATCGAGCTGCGCCTTGTCCACGCACGCCAGCCTACTCCCGGCCCGCCAACGCGACCCGGCGGCGCCGCTGCGCGCGCCCGGACGGCGCCGTGACGCCGTCGGCCCACGCCTCGACGCTGACGCGGCCCTCGACGACGGCCGCGAGCCCGGCCGTGGCCGGGCAGCCCACGCGTCCGGCGCGCATCGCGACGGCGAGCAGCGGCAGCGCGTCGAGGCCCTCGGCCGCCTGCCCGAGCGCGGCGCGGATCTCGGCCGCGCCGACGCCGGCGCCGAGCATCTCGCCGGCACGCCGGTTGCGGCTGTGGTCGGCGACGACCGTCGCGACGAGGTCGCCGACGCCCGCCAGGCCGGCGAGCGTCTCCGGGCGCCCTCCGTGGCGCTCGCCGAGCGCGACGACCTCGGCGAAGACCTTGCCCGCCGCGGCGCCCGCGGCGTTGGGCCC
>DASZVK010000063.1:0-3270 GCA_035547175.1 Solirubrobacteraceae bacterium | reverse complement strand
CGCGCGGGTCGCCGAGCTCGTCGCCGAGCGCCGTCGCGATCGCCTCGGCGGCGGTGGCGTCCGCCGCCCGCCAGCCGGCCAGCCAGCCGGGTTCGGGGGTCGCGTGCGCCAGCGCGGCGAGCGCCGACAGCGTCGACGCCGGGTCGAGGCCGAGCGAGAGGTCGAGCACGGCGTCGGGGTCCTGCCAGGCGCCGTCGGGGTCGATCGCCACCTGCGTCGCGTCGAGCCCCGCCAGCCACGACCGTAGCGGCTTGGACGTCGGCAGGTCGCCGACGCGGATCACGAGCTGCGGCCGCCGCGCGGCCGCGAACGCCTCGTCGCGCAGCAGCGCGTCGTAGTGGGCGATCGCCGCCGGGCCGCGGCGCGCGCCGCCGAGCGGGTCGGCGAGCACCGGATAACCGGTCGCGGCGCCGAGCGCGGCCACCGCGGCGGGCAGGTCGGCGGTGCGCTCCTCGCGGCCGGAGACGATCACGCCGCGCGGCGAGCGCGCGACGATCTCGGCCACGCCCGCGAGCGCCTCGGGAGCGAGCTGGGCCGTCGGCGCCATCCGGGTCACGAACGGCCGGCCGTCGGGGCGGCCGCTGTCGTCGGCGCCAAGCGGGTCGGTCGGCACGAGCGGCTCGCGCAGGGCGAAGTTGAGGTGCACCGGGCCGGGCCGCCCGGTCGCGGCGGTCCAGTAGGCGCGGCAGGCGAGCGCGCGCATCCAGCGCAGCCGCTCGGGCGTCGGCTCGTGGTCGCCGACCTCGAAGAACCACTTCGCGGCGTCGCCGAACAGCTTGATCTGGTCGACGGCCTGGCCGGCGCCGACCTCGCGCAGCTCGGGCGGCCGGTCCGCGGTCAGCACGAGCAGCGGCACGCGCGCCTCGCTGGCCTCGACGACGGCCGGGAGGTACTCGGCGGCCGCGGTCCCCGACGTGCACGCGATCGCCACGGGCCGGCCCGTGGCCTTGGCGTGGCCGACCGCGAAGAACGCGGCCGCGCGCTCGTCGACGTGCGACGTCGTCTCCAGGCGCGGCTCGCGCGCGAGCGCGAGCACGAGCGGCGTCGAGCGCGAGCCGGGCGACGTGCACGCGGCCCGCATCCCGCAGCGGGCGAGCTCGTCGGCGAAGGCGCGCAGCAGGACGTGCACGAGCGCAAGCGTATGGTGCGCGGCGATGGGGCACGTCGTCGCGCTGCACGGCTTCGCCGGGACGGGGCAGACGTGGCTCGGCGCGCTGGGCGCGCCCGGCCCCGACCTGCCGGGCCACGGCTCGGCCCGCGACGTGCGGCCCGCCGACCACCCGACGGCCGTCGAGCGGGTGCTGGCGGGCGCGCCCGGGCGCTTCGCGCTGTGCGGCTACTCGATGGGCGGCCGGGTGGCCCTGCAGGTGGCGCTGACGGCGCCCGAGCGCGTCGTGCGCCTGGTGCTGGTGGCGGCGACGGCGGGCATCGAGGACGAGGACGAGCGCGCCGAGCGCCGCGCGGCCGACGCGGCGCTGGCCGATCGCATCGAGGCGATGGCGATCGACAAGCTCGCCGACGAGTGGTGCGGCCAGCCGCTGTTCGCCGACGACCCGCCGGCGGCGAGGGCGCTGCAGCGCGCCGACGTCCTGCGCAACGAGCCGGCCGGGCTGGCCGCGGCGCTGCGCGGCCTCGGGGCCGGGGCGAGCGAGCCGCTGTGGGGCCGGCTCGGGGAGCTGACGATGCCCGCGACCGTCGTCGTCGGCGAGCGCGACCGCAAGTACGTCGAGATCGGCCGCGCCCTGGTCGAGGCGCTCCCGGCCGCGCGGCCGCTGGTGATCGTCCCCGGCGCCGGCCACGGCGTGCCGCGCGAGGCGCCCGAGGCGATCGCCGCGCTCCTCTGATCGGGTCGTGGGCCGCCCGCGATATGCGCGGGTTCGCCGGCCCAGTCGCGTCAGTCCAGCAGCCCGGCCGCGGCCGGCAGCGCGATCGTCCCGTCGACCACCGGCAGCGGGTCCTCGATCTCCAGCAGCCCGAGCGTGGCGAGCCCGCACGGCAGCTCGATCCGCAGCGCCGCGGCGCAGTGCAGCGCCGCGGCGATGCCCACCGGCCCGTCGAGCACCGATCCCAGGTAGGCCTCGGCGCCCATCGTCCGCACCAGCGACGCCGCCGCCAGCGTCGCCGAGATGCCGCCGCAGCGCGACACCTTCAGGCAGACCGCGTCGGCGGCGCCCGAGGCCAGCGCCCCCGGCACCGCCGTCGTCTCGTCCATCGCGATGCGCGCCGCCGTGCGCTCGCGCACGGCGCGCAGCGGCTCGATGCCGTGGACGGGCTCCTCGACCAGCTCGAGCCCGACCGGGTGCAGCGCGTCGATCGCGCGGACCGCCTCGTCGACGGTCCAGGCCCCGTTGGCGTCGAGGCGCAGCGCCATGCGCGGGCCCGCCGCCGCGCGCACCGCGGCGACCCGTCCGGCGTCGTCGCCGAGGCCGACCTTGACCTTCACGCAGTGGAAGCCCGCCGCGGCCGCCGCGGCCGCCTGCTCGGCGGTCACCAGGTCGGCCTTCGACAGCGCGAGGATCCGCGGCAGCCGCGCGAGCCGCTCGTCGTGGGCGGCGAGCTCGGCCTCGATCGTCGCGTGGTTCGCGACGGGATCGCTGCCGTCGAGCGGCGCGAGGTCGAGGACGTGGACGAGCATCCGCGTGCGCTCGACGTGCGCGAGGAAGTCGTGGCCGAGCCCACTGCCCTCGTGCGCGCCCTCGATCAGCCCGGGGATGTCGGCGACGACGAGCTGGCGATCCTCCCCCTGCACGGTTCCCAGGACCGGCTCGAGGGTGGTGAAGGGATAGTCGGCGACCTTGGGCCGGGCTCGCGTGAGCCGGCCGAGAAGCGAGGACTTGCCGGCGTTGGGCAGGCCGACGAGCCCGACGTCCGCGAGCAGCTTCAGCTGCAGCTCGATCCAGCCCTCGTCGCCGGGCAGCCCGCGCTCGGCGAACCGCGGAGCCTGGTGCGTGGGACCGGCGAAGCGCTTGTTGCCCCGTCCGCCGGCGCCCCCGCGCGCGGCGACGACGCGCTGCCCCGGGACGACGAGGTCAAAGCGCGTGCCGTCCTCGAGGGTGGCGACGGTGCCGGGCGGGACCGCGATCTCGAGGTCCTCGCCGGACGCGCCGTGGCGCAGGGCGCCGTGCCCGTGCCCGCCCCGCGGCGCCTTGAAGTGGGTGCGGCGGCGGAACGCCGCGAGGTCGCGCAGGCGGTCGTCGCAGACGAGGACGACGTCGGCGCCGTGCCCGCCGTCGCCGCCGTCGGGCCCGCCCTTGGGCACGTGGGCTTCCC
>DASZVK010000062.1:0-9551 GCA_035547175.1 Solirubrobacteraceae bacterium | reverse complement strand
GCGGCGGCGGTGGGCCACGAGCGGGCGGCCGCGCTGCTGTACCCGGAGCTCGCGCCGCTGTCGGGCACGGCGGTGGTCATCGGCCACTGCGTCGCCTGCTACGGCTCCGTCGACCGCTACCTGGGGATGCTCGCCGCGACGCTGGGCGACGACGACGCGGCGGCGTCGCACTTCGCGCGCGCGGCCGAGCACGATCGTCGCACCGGCGCGCGCACCTGGCTCGCCCACACCGCCTACCACCACGGCCGCCTGGCGCTGCGCCGCGGCGACGGCCCGCGCGCGGGCGAGCTGCTCGGCGAGGCGGCCGCGCTCGCCTCGACGATCGGCATGCCGGCGCTGCTGGCGCGCATCGAGGCGCTCGGCGCCCCGGTCGAGGCGCCGGCGCCCGACGGCCTCTCCGGGCGCGAGGTCGACGTGCTGCGACTGGTGGCCCAGGGCCTGTCGAACCGCGACATCGGCGCCGCGCTGTTCATCAGCGAGCACACGGCGGCCAACCACGTGCGCAGCATCCTGCGCAAGACCGGCTGCGCCAACCGGACCGAGGCGGCCGCCTACGCGCACCGCCGGGCCCTGGTCTGAGCGCGGCGACTTCCCTACCATCGCGCCATGCCGCTCTACATGATCGAGCGGGCGTTCGCGGACCAGCTCGACCTGACGGCCGAGGACGTGCGGCTGATCGAGGAGGTCAACGCCCAGGAGGGCGTGCGCTGGCTGCTCTCGTTCCTGACCGCCGACCGGCGACGCTCGTACTGCCTCTACGAGGCGGCCTCGCCCGACGCGATCCTGGCCGCGGCGCGCCGCGCCGGCGTGCCGGCCGACGTCGTGGTCGAGGTCAGCCAGGCCTACGAGGCCGCGCCGAGCTAGCCGGCCAGGTCGGCCCGGGGCGCGACCGGGCGCGCGTCGCCCGACGGGCGGCCGGCGTCGGCCCGCGTGCCCAGCCACGAGCCGGCGGCGATCAGGACGAGGCCGAGCAGGGCGCCCGGGCCGGGGCGCTCGCCGGCGGCGACGACGCCCAGCGCCACGGCCACGACCGGCGCGACGTAGGTGATGACGGCGGCCCGGCCGGGGCCGACCATCGCGATCAGCGCGCCGAACAGCGTGAAGGCGACCGCGGTGCAGGCCACGACCAGCGTGGCCAGCGAGGCGATCGCCCCGCCGCCGGGCATCGCCGCCGGGGGGTCGGCGAGCGCCCACGGCGTCAGGATCGCCGCCGCGACGAGCAGCGACGCGGCCATCACGGCGCGCATGTCGACCCCCCGCAGGCGGACGTTGAGCAGCATCGGGCCGGCCGCGTAGCCGAGCGCGGCGACCAGCACGGCGGCGGCGCCGAGCAGCTCGTCGGCGTTGCCGGCCACGTCGATCCCGACGAGCGCCACCACTCCGCCCAGGCCGACCAGGAGCCCGGCCAGCCGGCGACCGGTGAGCCGCTCGGAGTGGTCGAAGCGCAGCGCCAGCAGGGCCACCCACAGCGGCACCGCGGCGACGAGGATCGCGGCCAGCGACGAGGAGACGTGCCGCTCGCCCTCGGCGATCAGCGGGAACGGGATGCACACCTCGAGCACCGTGTAGGCGACCACCCAGGCCCAGCGGCCGCGCAGCTGGCCCAGCACGCCGGCCCGCGCGGCGAGCGCGAGCAGCAGCAGCCCGGCGAGCAGGACGCGCACCCACACCAGGAAGACGGGCGGCATCCCGTCGTCGACGCAGACCTTGATGAAGTAGTACGGGACGCCCCAGAGGACCGAGACGCCCGCGAACGCGGCCCAGGCCCGCGCCGTCAATGGACGTCGCCGCCGGCCGCCGCGGGCGGGCGCGACTCCTCGGCCAGCGACGTGATCGCGAGCGTCCCGCGGGCCGCCGCCTCGAGCACCTCGGTCGCCTCCTCGGCCGAGCGCGCGTAGAGCTCGACCAGCAGGTGGACGACGATCCGGTCGCCCTCGTGCTTGTGGAAGCGCACGTGCGTGAAGAACTCGCGCGTGCCGTGGTCGCCGAACGCCGCGTACGAGAGCGCGTCGCCGGCGTCCGGGCCCGAGCAGGTCTCGACGTCGTCGGCCTCGACCGTCACGGTGCACGAGGCGACCCACGGCGTGCCGGCGATCATCCGCTCCCAGCGATCCTCGATCGGCTCGACGCGTCCGTTGACGAAGCCCAGGTGCGGCTGGTCGTGCATGCAGTCCAGGCACTGCACGACGGCCTCCTGGATCTCGTCGACGACCTCGGCGCGCTCGCCGGACTCGGGGTCGATCTTGTGGATGCCCTCGTAGTGGACCTGGACCTCGAGGTCCGTCGACCAGCAGCGGTAGCAGCGCAGCCAGGCGCGGGTGTCGACCGAGCGATCCATTGCTCAGGCAACCAGTCTATGGCCGAGCTAGCCGAAGGTGAACGCGAAGGCCGACGTGCCCGGGTCGAGGCGCAGCGCGATGCGGTGGTCGTCGGCCGAGCGGAACGAGGCGATCGTGTAGAGGCGCTGGCCGGTGACGTGGATCGGCGCCGCCGGCCGGCCGTCGACGGTCACGCGCACGGTGCTGCGCCCGTGCTTCGCGGGGCTGAGCACGAGGTAGACGTCCTTGGCGTACACGCGCGCGCCGATCGTCGCGTCGCGCACGGCGGTCGCGCCCTGCTGGGCGATGCTCCAGCGGCCGCCGATCGTGAAGCGGCTCAGCGCCAGGCGGTCGCTCGGGGTCGCGTCGTAGTCGTGCGTGCCGAGGGTCGGCTGGGGGTCGACGCCCTGCGCGCGCTCGACGCCGAGGTACGTCTCCGGCGTCGTCAGGCCGCTCGGCGCGATCGCGCCGTGCGGCGTCGCGCGCGCGGCCGACGGCGCGCGCCCGGCGTCGGCGAGCAGCGCCCTGATCGCCGCCTCGGTCTGGTCGTAGTCGCCCTCGCCGAAGGCCGCGTAGCGGACCCGGCCGCGCGCGTCGACGAGGTAGTCGGCGGGCCAGTACTGGTTGCCCCACGCGTCCCAGGTGGCGAGGTCGTTGTCCTGCACGACCGGGTAGGCGATGTGGTCGGCGCGGATCGCCCGGGCGACGTTGCCGGCGTCGTGCTCGAACGGGAACTCGGGCGAGTGCACGCCGACGATCGTCAGCCCGTCGGCCCGGTAGCGGGCGTTCCAGGCGTTGAGGTAGGGCAGCGTGCGGATGCAGTTGATGCACGTGTAGGTCCAGAAGTCGATCAGCACGACGCGCCCGCGCAGGCCCGCCATCGTCAGCGGCCGCCCGCCGGGGGTGTTGAACCAGCGCTGCGTGTCGGCGAACTCGGGCGCCGGGCCGAGGTCGGGCAGGCTCGCCGCCGGGCCCGACGGCCGCTTGGCGTAGCGGCTCGGGCCGCGCAGGCGGTCCAGCCGCGCCTGCACGGCGTGCGAGTCCTCCAGCGGCCGGGCCGGGTTGACCAGCCCGGCCGGCCAGTGGACGGCGATCGCCTCCTGGAAGCGGACGTCGAGCTGGAGGGCCATCGCCCCGGCGGTCAGCACCATCACGGCCCCCAGCGCGCGCTGCAGGCCGGGCCCGCGCAGCGGGCGCAGCACGCGCCGGCCGAGCAGCGAGACGACCAGCAGCATCAGCGCCGTGCCGAGCGCGTAGCCGAGGCCGACGAGCACCGTGCTGCCCGACGCTGCGCTGACGGCGATGACGGCCGCCAGGATCGGCCCCGCGCACGGGGCGTAGACGAACCCGAACGCCGCGCCGACGCACAGCCCCGACCAGAAGCCGTCGCCGGTCGAGCGCGGCCCGAGGCGCGCCAGGCGCGACAGCGGCGCCTCGAGGCGCGCCGCGAGCGCCGGCACGACCATCGCCACGCCGAACGCGGCGAGCACGGCGATCGCCGCGTCGCGCAGGCCCGAGTCGCCCAGCCCGACGCCCTTGGCGACCTCGGCCAGCCCGACGATCGTCACGGTGAACGTGACGGCGAGCCCGAGGACGACGCCGAACGGGCGCCGCCGGCCGCCCGTCGCGCCGGCCCCGAGCAGCGCCGGGAGGATCGGCAGCACGCAGGGGCTGACGGCCGTCGCGGCGCCGGCGATCACGGCGAACAGGGCGAGCAGCGCCATGCTCGCTCATCATCGCGCACGCCCTGAGCGGGCGATCGGCGCCGCCGGCCAGGACGCAGGGAGCGACGTGTGCTCTGCACACGAGCGACCGAGGACGCCGCCGGCGGCGCCGAGCGCGGCTCAGCCGCCGATCGCGGACATCGTGCGCTCAGGCTGCACGAAGCCGGGCTCGTTGACGCGGTGCTTGAGCTCCTTGCGCCAGACCGCCGAGCGCACGATCTGCTCGAGCTCGTCGTCGCTCGCGCCCGCGCGCAGCGGCGTCAGCAGGTCCGTCTCGCGCAGGCTGAACAGGCACGTGCGCAGGCGGCCGTCGGCGGTCATGCGGATCCGGTCGCAGTCGCCGCAGAACGGCTCGGAGACCGGGTTGACGAAGCCAATCCGGCCCGCGCCGCCGTCGGCGAAGCGGAACACGCGCGCGGTCGCGCTCGGCTCGCGCTCGAGCTCCTCGAGCTCCCAGCGCCGCCCGACGATCTCGAGCACCTCGGCGCCGGTGAGCACCTGCGACATGTCCCAGGCGCGGTCGGCGTCGAGCGGCATGAACTCGATGAAGCGCACCTCGACGGCGCGCTCGCGGGCGAGCGCGGCGAACGGCAGAACCTCCTGCTCGGTGAAGCCGCGGATCGCGACCGCGTTGACCTTGATCGTCACGCGGTCGGCGAACGCGCACAGCGCCTCGAGGCCGCGCAGGACGCGGGGCAGGGCGTCGCGACGCGTCATCGCGAAGAAGCGGTCGCGCTGGAGCGAGTCGATCGAGACGTTGAAGCGCCGCACGCCGGCGTCGACGAGCGCGGCCGCGTCGCGCTCGAGCAGGAAGCCGTTGGTCGTCACCGCGAGGTCGAGATCGGGCCCACCGACCCGCGCCAGCCGCGCGGCGAGCTTGGGGAAGTCGCGGCGCACGAGCGGCTCGCCGCCGGTCAGGCGCACGCTGGCGATGCCCATCTGCACCAGCAGCGCGACGACGCGCTCGTGCTCCTCGAAGCTCAGCAGGCCGTCGCGCTCGACCCACGGCAGCCCCTCGGCCGGCATGCAGTACTGGCAGCGGAAGTTGCAGCGGTCCGTGACCGACAGCCGCAGGTCGCGGATCGGCCGCCCATGGCCGTCGACGAGGAGCTCGCGACGCATCTGCCCTTGAGGCTACTGCGAGCGCGTCCTGCAAACCCGCGTGCACGGGCAGGACTCGCGCGTGGCCGCGCCAATCCCCGGGCCATGCGCTCCCTCGGCCTGCGTCGCCTGCTCCGGTCCGCCCCCGCGCCCGCCGCGCCGCGCGAGCGGCCCGGCCCCGACCGCTCGGCGCTGCTCGCCGAGCTCGAGGTGCGCGTGCCGGCGCCCGAGCGCATCGTCCGCTGGGAGACCGCGACGACGACGTGCGAGACGTGCACCGAGCCCGTCGCCCGCGGCGCGATCCGCTGCCGGCACTGCGGCGCGACGCTGCCCCCGCCCGTCCTGCGCGAGCCGACCGACTCCGCGGCAGCGCAGTCGCACGTCGTCTAGCGGCGCAGCAGCACCCACACCAGGGCGATCGCGAAGCCGATCTGCCCGAACGACAGCGCCGTCCCCAGGTTCGCGGCGCCCAGCGCGCCCGCGACCGCGCTGACGAGGGCGAACGCGCCGAGCGCGATCGCCAGGTCCGACCACCACGACGGGTCGGTCCGCCTCACGACGCTCGCGGCTCGGACCGCACGCTCCGCACCGCGGGGAGGCTATCGGGACCCCACCGCCCGGACCGTGAGCCGCACGACGCTCCCGGCGCGCACGCACGTGCCGGCGGCCGGGCGCTGGGCCGTCACCTCGCCCGCGTCGGCCGACGTGCGCGCGACGAGGCCGCGGCCGCGCAGCAGCCGCCGCGCGTCGCCGGCCGCCATCTGGACGACGCGCGCCAGAGCGCTCGCCCCGTCCGGGCACGCCGCCGAGGGCGGCATGGCGCCGGCGCGCGCGGTCCAGCCGAGGATGCGCCGTCCCTCCAGCGGGGCCGACAGGCGCACCGTGCGCCGGGCGAGCACGGCGATCGCGGGGCACGCCACGTCCGGGCCGCCGCGATCGCGGACGGTGACGCCGATGCCGACGGCGGTCGCCGTCTCGTGGACCGTCACGCGAGGGTCGTCCTCGCAGCCGCCGTAGGTGAACGCGATCGCGACGCTCCGCCCGCTGGGGCCGACGCCGGTGACGCCGTAGGCGACCGCCCGGACGCGGCCGTCCTGGCCCGCCGCCGGCGTGGCGCCGGCGAGCGCCGCGAGCGCGGCGACCGCGGTCGCGATCCGCAGGCGGACGGGACCGGCGCGTCGTCGGACTGCCATGTCCGACAGGATTATGCCCGTGCGCCGCGCCATCGACCTGCTCCACCTCGGGACCCCGAACGTGATCTGCTGCCACGAGGTCGACGGCTACGTCGTCGATCCCGGGCCCGAGTCGGCGGTCTCGACCCTGCTCGACGCGCTCGGCGGCGAGCGCCCGCGCGCCGTCCTGCTGACGCACATCCACTTCGACCACGCCGGCGCCGCGGGCGCGCTCGTGCGCCGCTGGCCCGACCTCGAGGTGTGGGTGCACGAGGTCGGCGCGCCGCACATGGCCGACCCCGAGCGCCTGGTCGGCAGCGCGCGGCGCCTGTACGGCGACGACTTCGACCGCCTGTGGGGGGAGGTCGTGCCGATCCCGCGCGAGAACCTGCGCGTGCTGCGCGGGGGCGAGGCGATCGACGGCTTCCGCGTCGCCTACACGCCCGGCCACGCCAGGCACCACGTCTGCTACCTGCACGAGGCCAGCGGGACCGCGTACACGGGCGACGTCGCCGGGGTGCGGATCGCCGACGGGCCGATCCTGCCGCCGACGCCGCCGCCCGACATCGACCTCGAGGCGTGGCACGCGTCGATCGGCGTCGTGCGCTCGTGGGCGCCCGAGCGCCTGGCGCTCACGCACTTCGGCGTCTTCGAGGACGACGTGCGCGAGCACCTCGCGGTGCTCGACGAGGCGCTGCGGCTGTGGGCCGAGATCGCCCGCCACACCGACGCCGCGTCCTACGCCGACGCCGTGCGCAGGCGCGTGGCGGGCTTCCCGGCGGCCGAGGCCGTCTACCAGGCGTCGCCGCCGGAGACGCTCTGGGCGGGCCTGGACAGGTACTGGACGAAGCGCGCCGAGGGCGTATCCTGACGGCTGTCCGATGCCCGCCGTGATCGAGCTTCCGCGGACGCAAGGCCCCGGCTCCGGCACGGGCGGCGCCTGGCGCGTGATCGTCCGCAACGACGACCACAACACCTTCGACCACGTCGCCGAGGCGCTCGCCGAGACGATCCCCGGGGTGAGCCTCGCGCGGGGCTACGCGCTCGCCGACCGCATCCACCGCGGCGGCTTCGCCGTCGTCTGGAGCGGCGACCGCGACCCGGCCGAGGAGTACTGGGAACGCCTCGACGGCGCGGGGCTGACGATGGCCCCGCTCGAACGGGGATAGCCTTCTTCCCGAGGGAGACGTTTCGACGCGTGGTCGCCAAGGGCAGACCGCGGCGAGGGGACGTTTGATCGGGAGCGGGGGATCCACACCGACATCGGGGACGAGCGGGCCGGCCGCGCGAGCGGCACGGGAGCGTGAGCTGCTGCGCCGCTACCACGAGCGGGGCGACCCGTCGGCGCGCGACGAGCTGGCCGAGGAGATGCTGCCGCTGGCGCGCGCCCTGGCCGGCCGCTACGCCGGCCGCGGCGAGCCGCTCGAGGACCTCGTCCAGGTCGCCTGCATCGGGATCATGAAGGCGATCGACGGCTTCGACCTGTCGCGCGACGTGCGCTTCTCCTCCTACGCGACGCCGACGGTCCTCGGCGAGATCAAGCGCCACTTCCGCGACCGCACGTGGGCGCTGCGGGTGCCGCGCGGGATGCAGGAGCTCGCGCTGGAGATCGCCCGCGCCCGCGACCGGCTGACGCGCGAGCTGGGCCGCTCGCCGAACGTGCAGGAGCTCGCCGACGCGCTCGACGTGCCCTTCGAGGAGGTCCTGCAGACGATCCAGTCGCAGGACGCCCGGCGGACGCGCTCGCTCGACGAGCCGGTGGGGGAGGACATGACGCTCGCCGACTCGGTCGGCGCGACCGACGCCGACCTCGCCCGCGCCGAGCTGCGGGCGCTGCTCGACGACGCCTTTACGACGCTCTCCGCGCGCGACCGCGAGGTGCTGCGGCTGCGCTTCGAGGAGGACCTCACGCAGACCGAGATCTCCGAGCGCGTCGGGGTCAGCCAGATGCAGGTCTCGCGCCTGATCCGCCAGTCGCTGGCGCGGCTGCGGATGGCGATCGAGCGCTCGCCGCGCTCCTCGCCCCAGGGCCCGTAGCATCCGGCCGGTGGCAGGCCTGCTCGCCGTCTACGGCACGCTGATGACCGGGCTGACCTACGACGGCCGCCCGCGGCTGGAGGACGCGCTGCGCTCGCTCGGCGCGTGCCGCATCCCGGGCGTGCTGCACGTCGTCGGCGACGGCGACTACCCGTGCCTGATGGAGGGGCCGGGGACGGTCGCCGGCGAGCTCTACGAGGTCCTCGACGAGGCGATCCTGCCCGAGCTCGACGCCTACGAGGACGCCGAGTACGAGCGCCGGCTCGTGCGCCTGGCGCAGCCCGACGTCGAGGCGTGGACGTACCTGTGGGTCGCCGAGGCGCCGGGCGAGCGCATCGACGACGGCGACTGGCGCTCGTTCCTGGCCCTGCGCGGCGACCGGTAGGGCGACCACTGCTCCACGCACGAGCGGGCCGGAAAACCCGCGCATGGGACCGGTTTGCCGGCCCGCCGGCGGCTAGGCGTCGGCGGCTAGGCGTCGCTGAGCGCCGCCGAGCGGCTGGCGCTGACGACGAGGTCCGTCCAGCTGTAGAGGACCGGCACCTGGTACCAGCTCCCAGAGTTGACGCGGAAGTCGATGAACTCCGGGCCGTTCCAGTAGCGCTCGAAGTCCAGCTTGTCGTCGAACTCCGCCGTCTGCAGGAACTTGTAGCGGTCGTCGCGGAAGCGGAACACCTGGTAGGAGCTCGCGCCGTAGTTCATCGCCACCGGCGCGATCTCGGCGAGCGCGGCCTCCAGCTTGTCGCCGCGGAAGCCCGTCGCGTACCAGGGGACGTGCACGATGCCGGCCATCGGCGCGAATACTACTCGCGCACCCCGGCGCGACGGAACCAGGCCAGCAGCACGGCGACCGAGGCGACCTCGAGCCCGATGCCCAGGCCCCAGAACGCCGGCCCGGAGCCGATGCGATCGACCAGCCAGCGGAAGTTCTGGCCGAAGAAGCCGGTCACGAACGTGATCGGCAGGAAGATCGTGCCGACGACCGTGAGCCGGTAGACGATCTCGTTGAGTCGGTTGGACTGCGCCGACAGGTAGATGTCGTGGATGCTGGTGAGCATGTCGCGCAGGCTGTCGAGCTCGTCGCCGATGCGCAGCAGGTGGTCGTAGACGTCGCGGAAGTAGTCGTGCGCGGCGTCGGCGCGCAGGCCCGGCACGCGGTCGACGAAGTCGCCGGCGCCCGCGAGCATGTCGCGCTGCGG
>DASZVK010000061.1:0-1843 GCA_035547175.1 Solirubrobacteraceae bacterium | reverse complement strand
CGGGGGCATGACGCCGTTCCGCAGCGAGAAGAACACCAACTGGGAGGGCGCGTTCCGCGTCCCGGAGATGGTCCGCTGGCCCGGCAGGATCGAGGCCGGAGCGGTCTCCAACGAGATCGTCCAGCACCACGACTGGCTGCCGACCTTCCTCGCCGCCGCCGGCGAGCCGGACATCGTCGCCAAGCTCCGGGCGGGGCACGCCGCGGGCGACAAGTCGTTCAAGGTCCACATCGACGGCGTCGACCTGCTGCCGTACCTGACCGGCGCGGTCGACGCGTCGCCGCGCAGGGGGTTCGTCTACTTCTCCGACGACGGCGACGTGCTGGCCGTCCGCTACGACAACTGGAAGATGGTCTTCATGGAGCAGCGCGTCCCGGGCACCTTCCAGGTCTGGGCCGAGCCGTTCGTGCCGCTGCGCATGCCGAAGCTGTTCAACCTGCGCACCGACCCGTTCGAGCGCGCCGACTTCACGTCCAACCGCTACTACGACTGGGTGATGGAGAACGACTTCATGATCATCGCCGCGCAGGCGATCATGACCGAGTTCCTGCAGACCTTCGTCGAGTTCCCGCCGCGCCAGCGGGCGGCGACGTTCACGATCGACCAGGCGGTCGAGAAGCTCGACGCGGTCCTGACCTCCGGGCACTAGTGCCGACGGGCCCGGGACCTGCGCCGCCCGACATGGCGTGGATCCCCGCCGGCACGTTCCGGATGGGCTCCGACCGCTACTACCCCGAGGAGGCGCCCGCCCGCGCCGTCTCCGTCGACGGCTTCTGGATCGACCGCCACCCGATCACCAACGCGCAGTTCGCGCGCTTCGTCGAGCAGACCGGCTACGTCACCGTCGCCGAGCGCCCGCTCGACCCGGCGGCCTTCCCGGGCGCGCCGCGCGAGAACCTGGTGCCGGGCTCGCTGGTGTTCACGATGACGCCCGGCCCCGTCGACCTGCGCCACATCAGCCAGTGGTGGACGTGGACGCCGGGCGCCTGCTGGAGGCGTCCCGAGGGCCGCGGCAGCTCGATCGAGGGCCGCGAGCGCCACCCGGTCGTGCACGTCGCCTTCGAGGACGCCGCCGCATACGCCGACTGGGCGGGCAAGGCGCTGCCGACCGAGGCCGAGTGGGAGCGCGCCGCGCGCGGCGGCCTCGACGGCGCCACGTTCTGCTGGGGCGACGAGCCCGAGCCGGCGGGCGAGCGGCTGGCCAACTACTGGCACGGCGAGTTCCCGTGGCGCCACGACGACGGCTACGGCGCCACCTCCCCGGTCGGCGACTACCCGCCCAACGGCCATGGCCTGCACGACATGGCGGGCAACGTCTGGGAGTGGACCGACGACTGGTACTCGTCGGCGGCGACGGCGGGCGGCTGCTGCCCGCCGAGCAACCCGCGCGGCGGCGCCATGGAGGGCAGCTACGACCCCTCCCAGCCGCAGTTCCGCATCCCGCGCAAGGTCCTCAAGGGCGGCTCGTTCCTGTGCGCCGACAGCTACTGCCTGCGGTACCGCCCCGCGGCGCGGCGCCCGCAGATGGTCGACACGGGGATGAGCCACGTCGGCCTGCGCTGCGTCGTGCGGCCGGCGGCGCGCTGAGCGCGGGCGCGCCGCGAGAGGTCAGATCTGGGCGAGCTCGCGGGCGCGGCGCACCGCCTCGCGGCGCTCGCCGACGCCGAGCTTCTGGTAGATCGCGCGCACGTGCGTCTTGACGGTGTTGCGCGAGACGTACAGCTCGGTGCCGATCTCCTCGATCGTCAGGAACGTGCCGAGCAGGCGCAGCACCGCCCGCTCGCGCTCGGTGAACGACACCTCGTCGCCGGCGCGGGCCGGGCGCTCGCGGGCGTCGTCGTTG
>DASZVK010000060.1:0-1700 GCA_035547175.1 Solirubrobacteraceae bacterium | reverse complement strand
GCCAGCGCTCGCGCGCCGCGTGCGCCCAGCGCAGCGGCGCGCCCGCGGCCATGCCGGAGAGGATCACGTGGCCGAAGTTGCGCACCGACGCGCCGACCGCGCGCTCGTCGCGCTCGACGACGACGACGGACAGCCCGCGGTCCAGCGCCTCGAGCGCGTGGGCGAGGCCGACGATCCCCGCGCCGATCACGACGAGGTCCGCCGCTGCGATCAGGTCGGACTGCCGCATCTGGTATGGACAAGTCTAGAGGAATGGGCGCGATCGTGGTCGTTACGGATTGGTTATCTCCCTGGATGGCGGCCCGATAGCTTGTATGGTCAACTTCGGCGAGCATGACGATGTTCATCGCCAACGAGCGGACGTACAGGGTCCCCGAGCGACCGGTGCTGGCGATCTGCGCCGACGGCTGGGACCCCGAGTACGTCGACGACGCGCTGGTCCGCGGCCTGATGCCGCGGCTCGCCGCCGCGCTCGCCGCCGGTGGCACGTACGCGCTCGGCCTGGCCCAGGTCCCGACCTTCACCAACCCCAACAACGTCGCGATCGTCACCGGCGTGTCGGCCGCCGCCAACGGCATCGGCGGCAACCACTACCGCGGGCCCGACGGCGCCGAGGTCCAGGTCACCGACCCGTCGTTCCTGCGCGCACGGACGATCCACGCCGCCGCGCAGGAGGCCGGCGTGCCCGTGCTCTGCGTGACCGCCAAGGACAAGCTGCGGGCGCTGCTCGCGGCCGGCGGCGTGCCCGCGTTCAGCGCCGAGAGGGCGCACGAGCAGGCGCTCGACGACGGCACGCCGCTGCTCGACGTCGTCGGCGCGCCGAACCCGGGGATCTACGACTGGGAGCTGTCGCCGTACACGGTCGACCTCGCGCTGGCGCTCGCCGCGCGGCTCGGGTCGCGGCTCGTCTACGCCTCGCTGACCGACTACGTCCAGCACGCCGCGGCGCCCGGCGCGGCGCTGGCCGACGCCTTCTACGCCGCGATCGACGAGCGCGTCGGCGCGGCGATCGACGCCGGCTTCGTCGTCGGCCTCGCCGCCGACCACGGCATGCGGGCCAAGGCCGGCCCCGGCGGCGCGCCGAACGTCCGCTACCTCGACGACGCGCTGGCGGCGGCGGGCGTGCGCAGCGGCCACGCCGTGCTGCCGATCACCGATCCCTACGTCACCCACCACGCGGCGCTCGGCTCACTCGCCTGGGTGCACGTCGACGATCCGGCCGAGCTGGACCGCGCGCGCGGCGCGCTGGCGGCGCTGCCCGGCGTCGAGGGCGTGCTCGACCGCTCGGCGGCGGCGCAGACCTACGAGCTGCCGGCCGACCGGATCGGCGACCTCGTCGTGCTCGCCGACGGCGAGACCGTGCTCGGCCGCTCGGCGGCGCGCCACGACCTCTCGGCGCTGCACGGGACGCTGCGCTCGCACGGCGGGCTGCACGAGCAGCGCGTGCCGATCGTCGTCTGCGCGCCGCTGCGCGAGGGCGCGCTCGCGGGCCGCACGCTGCGCAACCGCGACCTGCACGACCTGCTGCTCAACGAGGTCGCCGGGTGAGCGCCGGCCGGATAGAGGTCCGCGACCCCTACCGCGGCGACGTCGTCGGCGCGGTGGCGGCGGCGGGCGCCGAGGTGGTGCGCGCGGCGCTCGACGCCGCGGCGGCCGGTGGGCGGGCGGGGCTCGACGCCAGCCGCCACGAGCGAGCCGAG
>DASZVK010000059.1:0-3492 GCA_035547175.1 Solirubrobacteraceae bacterium | reverse complement strand
AGCGTGGACAGGACGTCGGCGTCCATGCGCGCAGTCTGCCATCGGCGCCGCGCCGGGTGGCCGGGGCCGTCGAGCCGACCATCTAGCCTCTCGGCATGGCTTCGCGCCGCCGCAGATGGGCGCTCGCCGCGGGGCTGGCAGGGATCGCGATCGCCGCCGTCGTGGTCGTCGCGGTGCTCGCGACGCGACGCGCCGGCGACGTCTCGCACCCGAACGTCGCCTTCGACGCCACCGACACCCAGACCGTCGCCACCGAGCCCAGGCAGCGGGCGCCGCAGGGCCACCCGTCCGACGACGGCTTCGAATGGCCGGCCTTCGGCTACGACAAGCAGCGCACGCACGTGCTGCCGCTGCGCGTGTCGCCGCGCCCGCCGTTCCGCCAGGCGTGGGCGCAGCGCGGCAGCACGCTGCTCGAGTTCACGCCGGTGCTCTGCAGGCGGTCGCTCTACCTGCTCAAGAACAACGGCGCCCTCTACCAGGTGTCGCGCTGGACCGGCCGCGTCGGCTGGAAGCGCAAGCTCGGCGACCTCGCCGCCTCCTCGCCGGCCTGCAGCCACGGCGTCGTCTACGCCGTGCTGCTGCGCGGCAAGACGGGCGGCGGCGGCCGCGTCGTCGCCGTCTCGGCCCGGACCGGGCACGTGCGCTGGGCGCGGGCGCTGCCCGCGCGCGCCGAGTCCTCGCCGCTGCTGGATCACGGGCGGCTGTACTTCGGCAGCGAGGACGGCACCGTCTACGCGCTGCGCGCGAGCGACGGCGCGGTGCGCTGGACCTACCGCGCCCACGGGGCGGTCAAGGGCGCGCTCGCGCTGGCCGACGGCAAGCTCTACTTCGGCGACTACGGCGGCCACGTCTACGCGATCCGCCGCGCCGACGGCGCCAAGGTCTGGGACGTCGCCGCGCCGGGCGCCGGCGCGCTCGGCCTCGGCGCGGGCGGCGGGCACTTCTACTCCTCGCCGGCGGTCGCCTACGGCCGCGTCTACCTCGGTTCGACCAACGGCGCCGTCTACTCGTTCTCGACGCGCGACGGCGAGCTGGCGTGGCGCAAGCAGACGGGCGCCTACGTGTACGCGTCGCCGGCGGTCGGCGCGGTCGCGGGCGGCCCGCCGACGGTCTGGGTCGGCTCCTACAGCGGCACCTTCTACGCGCTCGACGCGCGCACCGGCGCGGTCCGCTGGTCGCGCTACCTCGGCGCCGACCTGTCGGGCTCGGCGACCGTCCTCGGCGACCTCGTGTTCGTCTCGTCGCTCGCGCTCAAGAGCACGTGGGCGCTCGGCGCGCGCTCGGGCCGCATGATCTGGCGCACGCGCCGCGGCGCCTTCACGGCGGTGATCGGCGACGGCCGGCGGATCTACTTCGACGGCTACTCGTCGCTGTTCGGCCTCGACCCGGCAGGCGTGCACTACGCCGATCGCAGGCCCAAGGCGGCCCCGGCGAGGTAGGCGGCCGCGGGCGGCCGCCTACGAAGCCGTGCGCACGGGAATGCCGGCCGCGGCCAGGTGCGCGTGCGCCTCGCCGATCGTGTGCCGGCCGTAGTGGAAGATCGACGCCGCCAGGGCCGCGTCGGCGCCGGCGCGCAGCGCCTCGACGAGGTGGTCGAGCGTGCCGGCGCCGCCCGAGGCGATCACGGGCACGCCGACCGCCTCGCTGACCGCGGCGGTCAGCTCGAGGTCGTAGCCGTCCGAGGTCCCGTCGCGGTCCATGCTCGTGAGCAGGATCTCCCCCGCCCCGCGCTCGACGCCCTCGCGCGCCCATCGCACGGCGTCGCGTCCCGTCGGCGTGCGCCCGCCGGCGACGTGGACCTCCCAGCCCGCGCCGTCGGGCCGCGCCCGCGCGTCGATCGCCAGCACGACGCACTGCGAGCCGAAGACCTCGGCCAGCTCGTCGAGCAGCTCCGGCCGCGCGACCGCGGCCGAGTTGACCGAGACCTTGTCCGAGCCGGCGTCGAGCACGTCCTGGGCGTCGGCGACCGTGCGGATGCCGCCGCCGATCGTGAACGGGACGAAGACGTTGTCGGCCGTCCGCCGCGCCAGCTCGACGATCGTCTCGCGCCGCTCGTGCGTGGCCGTGATGTCGAGGAAGACGATCTCGTCGGCGCCCTGCGCGTCGTAGCGCTCGGCCAGCTCGACCGGGTCGCCGGCGTCGCGCAGGTCGACGAAGTTCGTGCCCTTGACGACGCGCCCGGCGTCGACGTCCAGGCACGGGATCACGCGCTTGAGGTGCACGGCGTCAGCTGCGCAGGGCCGCGTGGGCCTGCTCGATCGTGAAGCGCTGCTCGTAGAGCGCCTTGCCGACGATCACGCCGCCGAGGTTGACCTGCCGCAGCGCCGCCAGCCCCGCCAGGTCCTCGAGCCTGCCGATCCCGCCGGAGTACAGGAAGCGCCCGCGCACGACCGAGGCGATGCGCCGCACCTCGTCGAGGTCGGGGCCCTCGAGCATCCCGTCCTTGTCGACGTTCGTGTAGACGAACCTGCGCACGCCGCGGTTCTGCAGGCGCTCGATGACGTCGTCGCCGGTCGCCTTCGTCGTCTGGGTCCAGCCGGCGGTCGAGACGCAGCCGCCGCGCGTGTCGACCGACACCATCACGCGCTCGCGGAACGACGCCAGCACGTCGTCGAGGAAGTCGACGTCGTTGTACGCCGCCGTGCCGAGGATCACGCGCTCGGCGCCGGCGCGCAGCGCGTCGCGGACGGCGCCGAACGAGCGCAGCCCGCCGCCGAACTGGATCGGCACGCGCACGGCGTCGTGGATGCGCTCGAGGTGCTCGAGGTTCCTCGGGCTGCCCGACTTCGCCCCGTCGAGGTCGACGACGTGCAGGTAGCGCGCGCCGGCCTGCACCCACGCCTTCGCGGCGGCGACGGGGTCGTCCTCGTAGACGGTCTTGGCCTCGAAGTCGCCCTTGACCAGCCGGACCGCGCGACCCTCGAGGATGTCGATCGCCGGGAACAGGATCACGCGGGCACCTTCGCGCACAGCCGCGTGAACGACCGCAGCAGCGCCAGCCCGGCGTGCGACGACTTCTCGGGGTGGAACTGACAGCCCATCACGTTCCCGCGCGCCGCCACCGAGACGAACTCCGAGCCGTAGTCGCCGAAGCCGACGGCGTCCTCGCTGCGCTCGGGCGCGTAGGAGTGCACGTGGTAGTAGGCCTCCTCGCGGCTCGCCGGCGTGATCGGTGTGTCGCGCTCGAAGCGCACGCTGTTCCAGCCGATGTGCGGCAGCTTCAGGCCGCGCGCGTCGAGCAGCCGCACGTGGCCGCGCAGCAGGCCGAGGCCGTCGGTGTCGCGGTGCTCCTCGGAGCCCTCGAAGAGCACCTGCATCCCCAGGCAGAGCCCGATCACCGGCGTCCCCTCGGCCGCGCGCTCGCGCACGAGCTCGTCGAGGCCCGCGTCGCGCAGCCGGCGCATCGCCTCGGGGAACGCGCCGACGCCCGGCACGACGAGCCCGTCCGCCGCGCGCAGCGCGACGTGGTCGGCCGTCAGGCGCGCGGGGGCG
>DASZVK010000058.1:0-10067 GCA_035547175.1 Solirubrobacteraceae bacterium | reverse complement strand
TCGTCGCCGGCGTCCAGGGGCGGGAGCTACTCCTAGGCTGTAGACCCCGACGCCGTCCGCGGCGACGGTGCCGGCATGGAGCAGCGCTCGGCCTCGCACGTCGCGCTGGGCCGCGCGATACGCGAGGCCCGCGACGCGCGCGGGATCTCGCAGGAGGACCTGGCGAGCGCCAGCGGCCTGCACCGCACCTACGTCGGCGGGATCGAGCGCGGCGAGCGCAACCCCGCCTACGCCAACCTGCTGCGCATCGCGCGAGCGCTCGGCCTGCGCGCCTCGGCGCTGCTGTCGCGCGCCGAGGAGCTCGAGCGCGGCGCCTGAGACCGGCGGCCCACGGCCGCTCGCCGGCGCCGCCGGCCTACGTGAGGCTGAGGCGGTCGCGGACGGCGCGGGCGGGCTTGCGGTCGCTCATGGCCACAGGGTTCTCCGCCGCGAGCGGCGCCGAGCGGCGCCCGCCGCGATTGCGCAGCCTCGGCGACGCGAACTTGCACACTGGCCGCCCAGGCAGGAGGGCGCGGGTGCCGCGGCGTAAAGAACGCCACCGGACATGCGGCTCCGCCTCGTCACCGTGCACGCCCGCCTGGTCGCGACCGCCGCGGCGCTGATCGCCGCGTGCGCGGTCGTTGGCGCGCTGTCGCCGACGCGGGCGATCGCCGACGACCCCGGGCTGCTGGCCGTGCTGGTCGCGGCGGTGGTCCTGCTGGACCGCATCCGCGTCGACGTCTTCGACCGCGGGCGGGTCTCGCCGGCCGCCGTGCCGACGCTCGCGCTCGCGGCGCTGTTCGGCCCGCTCGGCCCGCTCGCCTCCGAGCTGGCGATCGCGGCGCTGCGGCTCGCGCGCCGCGGGGGGGCCCAGCACCGGGTCAGGGCGCTCGCCGACCTCGGCGCGCTCGGCCTCGCGGGCGCCGCCGCCGCCGGCGTCTTCGCCGCCCTCCCGGACGAGCCGTGGCCCGCGCAGGTCGCCGCCGGGCTCGCCGCCGGCGCCGCCTACTACCTCGTCAACGTCGCGCTCGTCGCCGTCACGACCGGGCTCGCGCGCGGCGCGCGGCCGCTGGCCGTGTTCCGCGAGGGCCACGCCTGGCTGTGGCCGCACTACCTCGCCTTCGGCGCGCTGGCCGGCCTGCTGGTCGTCGCCCAGCGCCCGCTCGGCGCGAGCGTCGTGCTGGTCTTCGTGCTGCCGGTGCTGCTGCTGTGGGTCGCCGAGAAGCAGTACCTCGACCGCTCGCGCGCCAGCGTCGACGAGCTGCGCCGCAGCCATCGCGAGCTCGAGCAGGCCAACGCCCGGCTGCACGACGCGCTCGACGACAACCGCGCCCTGCTCGAGCGCGTCCGCCGCTCGCACCTGTCGACGATCACGTCGCTGGCGCGGACGATCGAGGCCAAGGACCCGTACACCAGCGGGCACGTCGAGCGCGTCGCGCAGATCGCGACGCGGCTCGCCGAGGAGCTCGGCTTCGACGACGACGAGCTGCGCTCGGTCGAGATCGGCGCCGTGATCCACGACATCGGCAAGATCGGCGTCTCCGACCGCGTGCTGCTCAAGCCCGGCCGCCTGGAGGCCGAGGAGCTGACCGAGATCCGCAGGCATCCCGAGATCTCCAGCTACATCGTCGGCGACCTCGACCTGCCGCCCGTCGTCAAGGACATGGCCCGCAGCCACCACGAGCGCTGGGACGGCGGCGGCTACCCGGACGGCCTGCGCGGCGAGCAGATCCCGCTCGCCGCGCGCGTGCTGTCGGTCGCCGACGTGCTCGACGCGATGACCTCCGACCGCCCCTACCGCCTCGCGCGCGGCTGGGACGAGGCCGTCGCCGAGGTCCGCCGCGGCGCCGGGTCGCAGTTCTGCCCGCAGGTCGTCGCCGCGCTCGAGGCCGTCTACGAGCGCGACGGCGGGCTGACCGCGCCGACCCGGCGCTTCGAGCGCCGCCGCCCGCTCCCGGCCGTCTGACCGGCGCGCGCATCCCGCCGATCGGGGGGTTGTGGCGCGTTCGCGCTGCCCGCCGCCACCGGCGGAACCGCGGCCGTCGCTAGCGTCAAGCCGATCCCCATGCGCCGCACGAAGATCGTCGCCACCATCGGGCCGGCCTCCCGCGACCGGGAGACGCTGGCGCGCATGGTCGAGGCGGGCATGGACGTCGCGCGGCTGAACTTCAGCCATGCCAACCACGAGGTCCACGCCGAGACCGCCGAGTGGGTGCGCGAGGCCGCCGAGCGCGCCGGCCGCCCGGTGGCGATCCTCCAGGACCTCCCGGGCCCCAAGCTGCGGATCGGCGAGCTGGCCGGCGGCACCGTCGAGCTCAAGCCGGGCGACGTCGTCACGTTCTCCTGCGGCGACGGCGCGGTCGGCGACGCGCGCAACATGAGCGTCTCGTGGGAGGGCCTGCCCGCGGCGATCGACCCGGGCGACCACCTGTACCTCGCCGACGGCTCGGTGCGGCTGCGCGCCGTCCACGTGCGCCCGGGCGAGCTCGAGGTCGACGCCGAGGTCGAGATCGGCGGCACCGTCGCCACGCGCCAGGGCCTGAACATCCCCGGCCCCGCCGACGAGCTGCCGTCGGTCCCGGACGAGGACCTCGAGCACCTGCGCGCCGGCCTGCAGATGGGCGTCGACCTCGTGGCGCTGTCGTTCGTGCGCCGGCCCGAGGACGTGACGCTCGTGCGCGAGCACGCACGCGTCCCGCTGATCGCCAAGATCGAGAAGCCGCAGGCAGTGCGCAACGCGGTCGAGATCATCCGCGTGGCCGACTGCGTGATGGTCGCCCGCGGCGACCTCGGCATCGAGCTGCCGCTCGAGGAGGTCCCGACCGTCCAGAAGCAGCTGCTGGAGATCGCGGGCAACCTCGCGCGCCCGTCGATCACGGCGACGCAGATGCTCGACTCGATGGTCAACGCGTCGCGCCCGACGCGCGCCGAGGTCGCCGACGTCGCCAACGCGATCCTCGACGGCACCGACGCGGTGATGCTCTCGCAGGAGACGGCGATCGGCTCCTACCCGGTGCAGGCGATCGAGGTGATGGCGGCGGTCGCGGTCCAGACCGAGAAGGTCGCGCCGTTCGACCGCTGGACGGCGACGCGCGTCAAGCGCGACGCGCGCGACCCCGCCTACACGATCGCCCACATCGCCTGCGAGGCCGCCGGGGAGCTGGCGCTCGACGCGCTCGTCGTGCCGACGCTGTCGGGCCGCTCGGCGCGCCTGGTCTCGGCCCACCGCCCGAGCGTGCCGATCTACGCGCTCTCCCCCGGCCAGGAGACGGTGCGCCGCTGCAACCTGATGTGGGGCGTGCGCGCCGGCTCGATCCGCCGCCACGAGGTCACCGAGGAGCTGATCGCCGACAGCGTCCGGCGGGTCGTCGAGCTGGGCTTCTGCCGGCCGGGCCAGCGCGTCGGCATCACCGCCGGCCTGCCGAGCGGGCAGCCGGGCACCACGTCCCTCTTCCAGGTCCAGACGGTCTAGAGGGGCACGGGCTACGGGCTACCCCGTGTGACCCGCGACCCCGGGACGATGTCGTCGGAGCCGTCGGGCCAGCGCACCCAGGCCTTGTGGCCACCGTCGTAGTCGTCGCCGAGCAGGATCAGCGTCGCCGGCTCGCCGAGCGCCGTGCACGGCTCGGAGCCCTCGGCGTCGAGCCCGCGCCAGAGCCGCACGAAGCGGTTGGTCTCGAGCTCCTGCGCGACGGTCGTCGGGTCGGTGTGGCCGGGGTGGATCGTCGTCTCGGGCGGCAGCGCGAGGAGCTTGTCCATGATCGACGACCGCAGGTCCTCGAACGTCGTGTGCCCCGGCGCGCGCACGCCGCCGACCGAGCCCTTGAAGAGCGTGTCACCGGTGAAGACGTGCTCGCCGATGACGAAGCTCAGCATCCCCGCCGTGTGGCCGGGGGTGTGCAGCGCTCGCACGTCGAGCGCCGCGTGGACGCCGTCGGCGAACGGCTCGGTGCCGGGGATGCCCTCGCGCGGGTCGGCGTAGACGCGGACCTGAGGCCAGCGCTCGCGGATCGCGGGCAGCTCGGCGACGTGGTCGCCGTGGCGGTGGGTGAGCAGCACCTCGGTCGGCGTCAGGCCGTTGCGCTCGACGGCGTCGAACAGCGGCCGCATCGGCCCGCCCGCGTCGACGAACAGCGCCTCGCCTCCGGGCGCTCCCGCGACCAGGTAGGTGTTCGACAGGAAGTCGTCGTTCATCGACCGCTCGATCAGCATGCGGGGTAGCTTGCCACGGCGCGGCCCGAGCGCCGCGGCCCCGCGCGTCCGGACGGAGACCCGGCGCCCCGGGTAAGGTCCGGTCCTGGGTCCGCCGGCGGCGGACACCACGGTCAGCACAACGTCGCGGAGGTGTCGATGGGCACGGGCAAGGCGGTCCACGGAACGGCGCAGGGCGAGGCCTACTGGGGCCCGGGAGATCGCTACACGTTCCACGTCACGGGCGAGCAGTCGGGCGGCGCGATGTTCGCGTTCGACTGCGTCGTCGGGAAGGGCGGCGGGCCGCCCCCGCACCGTCACCTCGCCGAGGACGAGCTCTTCTACGTCTACGAGGGCACGCTGTCGTTCACCGCCGACGGGGTCACGCGCGAGGTGTCGGCCGGCGAGTCGATCTTCGTGCCCAGGGGCACCGCGCACAGCTATCGCAACACCGGAGACGGCAACGTGCTGATGCTGACGATCTACACGCCGGCCGGGATGGAGGGATGGTTCCGCGAGGTCTACGAGCGGGTCGACGACCCGACCAAGGACCCGCCGGCGGCGACGCCCGAGATGATCGAGCGCATGACCGAGGCCGGGCCGCGCTACAACGTCGAGTGGGTCGCCGAGTAGCCCGGTGGGTTCGAGCCCGTGAAGCTGATCCACACCTGCTACCGCATCGGCGACATCGACCGCAGCGTCTCCTTCTACGAGGCGCTCGGCTTCGAGGAGCTCGGCCGCATGCCGATCCGTGACGAGGCGATCAACGTCTTCATGGGCCTGCCCGGCGACGGCCCGCGCCTGGAGCTGACCTACAACTTCGGCGTCGGCTCCTACGAGCTGGGCACCGGCTACAACCACATCGCCGTGCAGGTCGACGACCTCGACGCGGTGCTGGCGTCGCTCGCCGAGCGCGGCATCGAGCCCGAGCGCCCGCCGTACACGATCCGCGAGGGCGGCAACCGGATCTGCTTCGTGCGCGACCCGGACGACTACCGGATCGAGCTGATCGAGGACCCCGAGGGCGCGGGGGCGCACTAGCGCGAAGATTTCTCCCCGCGGCCGGCGCGATCGGCGTAAGGTCGGCGCGCAACCGGCTGTCCGATCGAGGGAGGATCCAGATGGCAGGCGTCCAGGCCCGGGACTTCGGCTCGCCCGACGAGACCCGGACCCCCGCGAAGACCCGCATCGACGTCGTCCGGCTCGGCCCGGCGACCGCGGCCCGCTTGGTGTTCGACCCCGGCTGGAAATGGTCGGAGTGCATCAAGCCCGTCGCCGGCACCGAGTCCTGCCAGGTGCGCCACGTCGGGCTGCTGGAGAGCGGCGTCCTGCACGTCGTCCACGACGACGGCTCGGAGGCCGACATCAGCGCCGGGCAGGCGTACGTGATCCAGCCCGGGCACGACGCGTGGGTCGTCGGCGACGAGCCGGCCGTCGCGTTCGAGTTCGACGCCAGGGGCGTCGAGGAGTACGCGCGCGGCTCCTGACCGCGGTCAGCCCGCCAGCATCTGCGCCAGCCGGGCGACCGTGTTCCAGTTGCGGTCGGTGCCGTGGCGGGCGAGCTTCGCGGCGGCGAGCGCGTCGACGGCGCGCGAGTCGCTCATGCCGTTCGGGCACCAGTAGTAGACCTCGCGGCCCTCGATCGCCAGGGCGTCGGGCGCCAGGTCGAGCGCCAGCAGCTCCGCGGCGCCGTCGGCCTCCGGCGGCTCGGGCAGGAAGACGACGTGGTAGCGCGAGTCGTTCGCGCTGACGGCGCGCAGCGGGTCGTGCGCGACGACGGCCGCGATCTGCGTCGCGGTGCGGACGAGCACCGACGAGTGCAAGCCGAAGCGCTCGGGGATCGCCGCCTCCAGCCGGGCGGCGGCGACCTGCGAGGCCTCGTCGGTGGCGTAGACGAGGTTGCCGCTGCGCAGGTGCGTGGCGACGTCGGCGAAGCCGAGCTCCTCGGCGAGCGCCCGCAGCGCCTCCATCGGCAGCTGCTTGGCCTTGCCGACGTTGATCCCCCGAAGCAGGGCCACCTGCCGCTCCACGTCCGCCACGCTAGCTGCTAACCATCCCGCCGTGGCCGACGAGCACGCCACCGCCGTCGTCGACCTCGGCAGCAACAGCTTCCGCATGGTCGTCTACGCGTGGGGGCACGGTCGCTGGCGGCGGACCGACGAGATCTTCGAGGCCGTCCGCATCGGCGCCGGGCTGACCGGCGACGGCTCGCTGTCGCAGGAGGCGATCGGCCGCGCGCTGGCGACGGTCGACGTCTTCGCCCACTTCGCGCGGGCCGCCGGCATCCCGCCGCAGGAGCAGGCCTACGTCGCCACGAGCGCGGTCCGCGACGCGACCAATCGCGACGAGTTCGTCGCACGGGCGAGCGAGATCGCGGGCACGACGGTGCGCGTGCTCAGCGGCGAGGAGGAGGCGCGCTACGGCTACCTGGCCGCCGTCAACTCGACGACGCTGGCCGACGGCGCCGTACTCGACCTCGGCGGCGGCTCGCTGCAGCTCGTCCGCGTCGCCGGCCGCCGCGAGCGGGAGGCGTCCTCGTGGCCGCTCGGCGCAGTGCGGATGACCGAGCGCTTCACGGCCGACGGCGAGCCCGTCGCGCCCAAGCGGCTCGAGCGCCTGCGCGCGCACGTGCTCGAGGAGCTGCGCGCCGCGTCGTGGCTGCCGGAGACCCGGCGGCTCGTCGGCGTCGGCGGCACCGTGCGCACGCTCGCCGCCGCGATCCAGCGCGCGACGCCCGACGTGCCGGCGTTCGGCGTGCAGGGGGCCGAGATCGGCGCGGGCGCCCTCGACGAGCTGATCGAGCGGCTGGCCGCGCTGCCCGCCCGCGAGCGCGCGAGCGTGCCGGGCATCAAGGTCGCGCGCGCCGACCTGATCCTCGCCGGGGCCGTCGTCGTGCGCGCCGCGATGGAGGCCTGCCGCGTCGGCGGCCTGGAGGTGACCGAGGCCGGCCTGCGCGAGGGCATCCTGCTCGAGCGGATGCTCGGCCGCGACGTCCTCGTCGAGGACGTGCGGCGCGCGTCGGTGCTCAACCTCGCCGCGCGCTACCTCGTCGAGACCGACCACACGCGCCACGTCGCCGAGCTGGCGCTCGGCCTGTTCGACGAGCTCGCCGCGGCCGGCCTGCACGACGGCGACCCGCACGAGCGCGAGCTGCTGTGGGCGGCCGCCGTGCTGCACGACATCGGCATGGCCGTCGACTACGACGACCACCACAAGCACACGCGCTACCTGATCCTCAACGCCGGGCTGCCCGGCTTCACCCCGCGCGAGGTCGCGCTGATCGCGCAGACCACCCGCTACCACCGCAAGGGCATGCCCGCGCTCGGCGAGCTGGCGCCGCTGATGGAGCAGGACGACCAGGCGCTGCTCGACCGCTGCGCGCTGCTGCTGCGCCTCGCCGAGGACCTCGAGCGCCCGCGCGACCGCACGGTGCGCGAGGCGCATGCCCGCGTGCAGGACGGCGTCGTGCGGCTCGAGCTGGTCGCCGACGGCGAGGCGCGCGTGTCGCGCTGGGCGGCGTCGCGCGAGGTGGCGCTGTTCGAGCGCGCCTTCGGAAGACGCCTGGAGGTCTAGGGCTCGCGCGGGCCGTCGACGCCCACGTACTGGGTGCCGACCGCCTCGACGACGTCCTCGACCTCCTCGCTCTCCTCGCGGCCGCCGTCGTGCAGGCCGTCGCAGAGGATGCGGAAGTTGCCGGAGGTCCCGCCGTCGGTGTGGATCGTGATGCCGGGCAGGATCTCCTCGCCCTCGTCGAAGCCGAGGCGCTCCATGTCGAAGTGCGCCAGGCCGATGCCCCAGGCGGTGCAGTCGTTGTTCATGTCGTGGGCGTTGATGCCCATCTGGAACGCCTGCAGGTTCTTGGCGACCTTCGACGTGTCGGCCACGGGCCCAGGGTAGACCACGGGCCTCCTCGGCACTACAGCCGCGAGTCGATGCGCGCCGCGAAGCGCCGCGGCCCGCCGACGTGCCCGCTCCCCGGGCCGACGACCGCGACGCCCGTCGCGGGCGGCACCGCGACGCGGTCGAGCTCGACGATGCCCCGCCGCTCCTTGGCCGCGTGCGCGCCCGCGAGCGAGATCACGAGCATCGCGCAGTCGAGGATGTGCATGCCCGTGTTGAGCGGGAGCAGCTCGAAGACGTCGCGGCCGTCGACGAAGCCGTAGAGCACGGCGACGAGGTAGACGAGCGCCGCCAGCCGCCAGGCGACGCGCGTCGGCACGCGGCGGCCCGAGCAGGCGAGCAGCACGACGCCGAGCGCCAGGTGCGCGAGGTTCGTCCAGCCGTTGACCGCGAAGCCGATGAAGCGCCCCGACGTGTCGAGCTCGGAGCCCGCGCCGAAGTCCGACCCGCCGATGAAGCCGAGCGCCCCGAAGAGGACGGCGAGCGCCCCGATCAGGGCGGCGAGCTTCTGCGCGGGAGTCACGGGGGCGGGGCTGGCCATGGCCGCAGATCGTGCCATGCCGCGACCGATAACGTCCGGCCGATGAGCGCCGAGCCCACGATCCTCGCCCGGGGCCCGTGGGAGCCCGACCAGGTCGAGGCGCGCTGGATCGACGCCCAGTTCGAGCCCAGCGGCGACGTCTCCTCCCGCGCCGACGCGAAGATCGCGGCGCTGCGCGAGCGCGGCTCGCCCAGCCACGACGGCCTCGCCGCGCGCCTGGTCGCCCACCACGTCTCCGACGGGCGGCTCGTGCTCGACCTGCAGCCGACGCGCTGGGCGCTGCGGCTCGTCGACGGCGACGCCTCCGAGAGCGTCGCCGCGATGTGCGTCGCGCGCGACCACGAGGGCCGCTGGCTGGCCGGCCGGCGCGCGCCGTGGCTGGCGTCGTGGGCGGGTCACTGGGCGCTCGGCGCCGGCGGCGCCGTCGACCCGTTCGAGTCGCCGGTGCACACGCTCGCGCGCGAGCTGCGCGAGGAGTGGGGCGTCGTTCCCGCGCGCATGCGCGTGGAGACGCTGCTCGCGCTCCCGCACCACCTCGTGATGCTGATCGGCCAGGCCTGGCTGGCCGAGGGCTCCGAGATCGTCCCCGACGACGAGCACGACGCCTGGGCCTGGTGGCCCGCCGACCCGGACGACTGGCCCGCCGAGGCCGACGAGCCGCTGCGGCGCATCGGCCGGTCGCTGCGATGATCACCTTCACGCGCCTGAAGTGGGCGTCGTTCGCCCACTCGTTCGTCTACGCGTGCCTGCTGACGTGCTGGGCGGTGCCCGGCTGGCACACCGGCGAGATGGTCTTCGGCTTCGCCCACGGCATCGGCTGGATCGCGATGTGCATCCTTTGCCTGACCGCCCTGCGGAGGGGCGTGATACCCCTATATCTGGCGGTCTGCGTAGCCTTGGTCGGGGCGGTCGGGCCCTTCGTCGGCTCCGCAGCCTTCCTCCACGAACAGCGCGCTACAGTCCGAGACGAATGGCCGTCAACACGACCGTCCAGGTGACGATGCCCGCGATGGGCGAGTCCGTCACCGAAGGGACGGTGCTCGAGTGGCACAAGCAGGAGGGCGACGCCGTCGAGGCGGACGAAGCCTTGGTCGAGATCTCCACCGACAAGGTGGACGCCGAGGTGCCCTCGCCTGTCTCGGGCACGATCGTCAAGATCTACGCCGCCGACGGCGACACGGTCGAGGTCGGCCAGCTGCTCGCCGAGATCGCGACCGAGGACGGCGACGGGCCGGCGGCGAGCACCCCGTCCGACGAGGACGTCGCCGCCGCCTCCGGCACCGCCGGCGAGATCGTCGACATCGTCACGCCGACGGGCGGCGAGTCCGTGACCGAGGGCACGATCCTCGAGTGGGCGGTGAAGGTCGGCGACGTCGTCGCCGACGGGCAGACCGTCGTCGAGATCTCGACGGACAAGGTCGACATGGGGCTGCCCGCCCCCGGCCCGGGCGAGATC
>DASZVK010000057.1:0-5179 GCA_035547175.1 Solirubrobacteraceae bacterium | reverse complement strand
CGCTGCCGGTCGAGCTCTACGACAACGGGCCGCGCCACACGGTCGTCGTGCTCGACGCCGAGGAGCAGGTCGCCGCGCTGGCGCCCGACCTCGCGGCGCTGGCGGCGCTGGACGTCCAGGCCGAGTGCGCCGCGGGCTCGGGACGGCGCTGGAAGGCGCGCAACTTCGCGCCGACGCTCGGCGTCCCCGAGGACCCGGCGACCGGCTCGGCGGCCGGCCCGATCGCGGTCCACCTCGCCCGCCACGGCGCGATCGGCTTCGGCGAGCAGATCGAGGTCCGCCAGGGCGAGGAGATCGGCCGCCCGTCGCTGCTGCGCGCGACCGCCCACGGCTCGGCGGCGGGGGTGCGGCGCGTCGAGGTCGCCGGCTCGGCGGTCGTCGTCGCCGAGGGGGCCTATGCCCTCTAGGCGGCCGGCCGCGGCCCTGCTCGCGGCGCTCACGGCGCTCACGGCCGGCGCGACGCTCGGCGCCTGCGGCGGCGGCGCGGGCGGGGCCGCCACGACCGTGACGATGGTGACGACGGTCACGGTCGGCGAGCCGCGTGCGCCAGCGGGCGCCGAGAGGGTCGCGGCGCTGTTCGACGACGTCCCCCAGGCCGGGCTGATGCTCGGCCGCCTCGACGCCCCCGTCACGCTGGTCGAGTACCTCGACATGGAGAGCCGGGCGTCGGTCGCCTACGCGCGCGACGTCTTCCCGGCGCTCGTGCGCCGCTTCGTGCGGCCCGGCCGCCTGCGGGTCGAGCTGCGCCTCCAGCCCGGCCGCGGCGACGACGCGGTCAAGGTCGCGCGCTCGGTCGTCGCGGCGTCGTTCCAGGACCACGGCTGGGACTTCGCCCAGCTCGTCTTCGCCAACGAGGGCCTGCCGCACGCGGGCGACGACCTCGAGGACTTCCTGCGCGCGATCGCCGACGCGATGCCCGAGCTCGACGGGGTGCGCCTCGGCCGCGACGCCGCGTCGCCGGACTCGATGCTCCCGATCAAGCAAGGCGAGACCGACCTCGGCATCTTCGGCTTCCGCTCGGTGCCGGCGTTCCGGCTGGGGCCGACCGGCGGCGGCCTGCGGCCGATCGGCCTCGGTGCGCTGCGCCGCGCGATCGCGGGAGGTGCGCTACCCTACGTAGGGTGAAGAAGACGAGCATCTACCTCGAGCCCTCGCTCGACGAGGCGCTCGCCAAGCGGGCGGCCGAGGAGGGCCTGTCCAAGGCCGAGTTCATCCGGCGCAGCCTGGAGGGCATCGTCAAGCGCCCGAAGCGGCCCAAGGCGCGTGGCGGCATCTACCGCGGCGACGGACGGTCGGCGGCGGACAACGTCGACCGCTGGCTCGCCGAGACGGGCTTCGGCGAGGATTGACCGTCGTCCTCGACACCTCCTTCGTGGTCGAGTACTACGAGTCGGCCGCTCCGCGCCAGCAGGAGATCGAGCGGTGGTACATGGCGATGGACGAGGACTTCGTCACGACGCCCCTGGCCGTCGCCGAGATGGATCACCTCGTCCCGCGGCGGGGTGGCGACGCCGGACGCACGGGCCTGTGGAGCGATCTGGAGAGCGGCGCCTGGCAGGTCCGCTGGTGGGCCGACGCGATGTCCGAGACGATCGCCATCGCGCGCCAGCGGCCCGGCATCGGCCTCTGCGACGCGTCTCTCGTCGCGCTTGCCGGCCTTCTTCGCACCGACCGCATCGCCACCCTCGACACCCACTTCCGAACGCTGACGACCCGCGAGGGCAAGCCGTTCGCGATCTTTCCGGACGACGCCTGACCCAGAGGAGCCACCATGGCCGACCACCCGAACTCGTTCGACGCCCGCGACACGCTCAAGGTCTCAGGGCGCGAGCTGACGCTCTACCGCATCGACGCGCTGCAGTCGAAGTTCGACGTCGAGCGGCTGCCGTTCTCGCTGAAGGTGCTGCTCGAGAACCTGCTGCGCACCGAGGGCAACGGCTCGGTGCAGGCCGGCGACGTCGAGGCGCTCGCGCGCTGGAACGCGAAGGCCGAGCCGGACGTCGAGATCGCCTTCACGCCCGCGCGCGTGCTGATGCAGGACTTCACCGGCGTCCCCGCCGTCGTCGACCTCGCGGCGATGCGCGACGCGATGGCCGACCTGGGGGGCGACCCGGCGAGGATCAACCCGCTCGTGCCGGCCGAGCTCGTCATCGACCACTCCGTCCAGGTCGACGCCTTCGGCACGGCCGACGCCTTCCGCATCAACGCCCAGCGCGAGTTCGAGCGCAACGAGGAGCGCTACCGCTTCCTGCGCTGGGGCCAGGACGCGTTCGACGGCTTCGCGGTCGTGCCGCCCGACACCGGCATCGTCCACCAGGTCAACCTCGAGTACCTCGCGCGCGTCGTGTTCGTCGACGAGGGAGACGGGTCCCGCCCGCCCACCGCCTACCCCGACACGCTCGTCGGCACCGACTCGCACACGACGATGATCAACGGCCTCGGCGTGCTCGGCTGGGGCGTCGGCGGGATCGAGGCCGAGGCGGCGATGCTCGGCCAGCCGATGTCGATGCTGATCCCGCAGGTGCTCGGCTTCCGCCTGCACGGCGAGCTGCCGGAGGGCGCGACCGCGACCGACCTCGTCCTGACCGTCACCGAGCTGCTGCGCAAGAAGGGCGTCGTCGGCAAGTTCGTCGAGTTCTTCGGGCCCGGCGTGGCCAAGCTGCCGCTGGCCGACCGCGCGACGATCGGCAACATGAGCCCCGAGTTCGGCTCGACCTGCGCGATCTTCCCGATCGACGCCGAGACGCTGCGCTACCTGGAGTTCTCCGGCCGCCCGGTCGAGCTCGTCGCGCTCGTCGAGGCCTACGCCAAGGAGCAGGGCCTGTGGCACGACGAGACCTCGGCGGCGCCGACGTTCAGCGACACGGTCGAGCTCGACCTCGGCGACGTGGTGCCGTCGATCGCCGGGCCGAAGCGCCCGCAGGACCGCGTCTCGCTCGCCGAGTCCAAGGCGGTCTTCCACGAGGCGCTGCAGGGCTACGTGCCCGACCACCAGGACAGCCACGACGAGGAGCTGGAGGAGAGCTTCCCGGCCAGCGATCCGCCGGCCAACGGCGTCCCGGGCCACGAGGCGCCGATCGAGCGTGCGCCCGACGCGGCGCCGGCGGTCTACGCGACGGCGCGGGGCGTGCCGGTGGCGCTCGACGGCGAGCGCTTCGAGCTGGACAACGGCGACGTCGTGATCGCGGCGATCACCTCGTGCACGAACACGTCGAACCCGTCGGTCATGCTCGGCGCCGGCCTGCTCGCCCGGAAGGCGCGCGAGAAGGGCCTGTCCCGCGCCCCATGGGTCAAGACGTCGCTGGCCCCGGGCTCGAAGGTCGTCACCGAGTACCTCGACCGCGCCGGCCTGACCGGCCCGCTGGAGGAGCTGGGCTTCAACCTCGTCGGCTACGGCTGCACGACCTGCATCGGCAACTCGGGTCCGCTCCCCGAGCCGATCTCGGCGGCCGTCAACGAGAGCGACCTCGCGGTCGTCTCGGTGCTGTCGGGCAACCGCAACTTCGAGGGGCGCATCAACCCCGACGTGAAGATGAACTACCTCGCGTCGCCGCCGCTGGTCGTCGCCTACGCGATCGCGGGGACGATGGACTGGGACCCGTACACGGATCCGCTGGGGATCGGCCGCGACGGCGAGCCCGTGATGCTCAAGGACGTCTGGCCCTCGACGCAGGAGGTCGCGCAGACGGTCGAGGCCGCCCTGCAGTCGGACATGTTCCGCGCGTCCTATGGCGAGGTCTTCGCCGGCGACGAGCGGTGGCGCGGGCTCGACGTGCCGACCGGCGATCGCTTCGCGTGGGTCGAGGACTCGACCTACGTGCGCCGCCCGCCGTTCTTCGACGGCATCGCCCCCGAGCCCGAGCCGCTGACCGACATCGCCGGCGCGAAGGTGCTGGCCAAGCTCGGCGACAGCGTCACGACCGACCACATCTCGCCGGCCGGCTCGATCAAGGGCGACGGCCCGGCGGGCGCCTACCTGACCTCGCACGGCGTCGCCCCGCGCGACTTCAACTCCTACGGGTCGCGCCGCGGCAACCACGAGGTGATGATGCGGGGCACGTTCGCCAACATCCGGCTGCGCAACGAGCTGGCGCCGGGCACGGAGGGCGGCGTCACCGTCAAGGACGGCGAGCAGACGTCGATCTACGACGCCGCGATGGCCTACATCGCCGAGGGCACGCCGCTGATCGTGCTCGCCGGCAAGGAGTACGGGTCGGGCTCGTCGCGCGACTGGGCCGCGAAGGGGACCAAGCTGCTCGGCGTGCGGGCCGTGATCGCCGAGTCGTTCGAGCGCATCCACCGCTCGAACCTCGTCGGCATGGGCGTCCTGCCGCTCCAGCTCCCCGAGGGCGAGACGGCCGAGTCGCTGCACCTGACCGGCTTCGAGACGTACTCGATCGACGGCTTCGCCGCGCCGATCAACGCCGGCGAGCCGGCGCCGCGCGAGGTCGCGGTGACCGCCGACGACAGGACGTTCGCCTGTCGCGTGCGGATCGACACGCCCAAGGAGGCCGAGTACTTCCGCCACGGCGGCATCCTGCAGTTCGTCCTGCGCCAGCTCGCGGCGGCCTAGAAGTCTTCGCGACCTCTTAGCCCGCGCTGCGGGCGATCTCATGGGCGCGGTCGATGATCGTGCCCATGAGAGACCCCGTGCAGCAGCGGCGCAGGCGCATCGCGCGGATCCGCAGGGCCGTCGCGGCGAGCGCGGTCGTCGTCCTGCTGGCGGCGTTCGCGGCGGTCGCCGCCTGGGGCGTGCAGCCGGCGGCGAAGCGGACCACGGCGGTGGCCAGCGCGCCCACGTCGTCCTCCTCCTCGGACGACCAGAGCGCCTGGAGCGACGTCCCGCAGTCGTCGTCCTCCCAGGACCAGTCGCAGGCCCAGCAGCAGTCCGAGCCCCCGATGACCTCGCAGGCGTCATGAGCGCCTCCCGGCACGAGGTGACCGTCGAGGTCTTCGGCGGCACGTCGACGATCGCCGTGACGGGCCGCGCCAGCGACGGCACGACGCCGCAGCTCGCCGCGCTGCGCGCCGCCGCGACGCTGCGCCACGTGCACGCGACGCTGACCCGCTTCGACCCCTCCTCCGAGCTGAGCCGGCTGAACGCCGACCCGCGCACCGTCGTGCCGTGCTCGCCGCTGCTGCGCCGCCTGGCGGCCGCGGTCGCCGCGGCCGGCGCGGC
>DASZVK010000056.1:0-1884 GCA_035547175.1 Solirubrobacteraceae bacterium | reverse complement strand
GATCGCGCGGCCGATCGGGTGCTCGGACGCGCGCTCGACGGCGCCGGCGAGGCGCAGCGCCGTCGCGCGGTCGGTCCCCGCGGCGACGGCCACGTCGACGAGGCCCATGCGCCCGGTCGTCACCGTGCCCGTCTTGTCGAGCACGATCGTGTCGACGCGGCGCGTGGACTCCAGCACCTCGGGCCCGCGGATCACGAGGCCGAGCTGCGCGCCGCGCCCGGTGCCGACCATCAGCGCGGTCGGCGTGGCCAGCCCGAGCGCGCACGGGCAGGCGACGATCAGCACCGAGACCGCGGCGGTGAAGGCGAAGCCCGTCCCCTCGCCGGCGACCAGCCAGGCGGCGAGCGTGGCGAGCGCCAGCGCGATCACGGCCGGCACGAACACCGCCGCCACGCGGTCGGCCAGCCGCTGCACCGGCGCCTTGGCCGCCTGCGCGTCGGCGACCAGCCGCGCGATCCGCGCGAGCGCCGTGTCGGAGCCGACCCGCGTCGCGCGCACGACGAGCCGCCCACCGGCGTTGACCGTCCCGCCCGCGACCGCCGACCCCGGCGCGACCTCGACGGGCGCCGACTCGCCGGTGAGCATGCTCGCGTCGAGCGCGCTCGTGCCCTCCTGCACGACGCCGTCGGCGGCGAGCCGCTCGCCGGGGCGCACGACGAACAGCGCCCCGGCGGCGAGCCGGTCGACCGGCACGCGCCGCTCGCGCCCGTCGTCGCCCAGGACGGCGGCGTCCCTGGCGCCCATCTCCAGCAGCGTGCGCAGCGCGTCGCCGGCGCGTCGCCGGGCGCGCGCCTCGAGGAAGCGGCCGAGCAGGATCAGCGTCGTCACCGCGGAGGCGACCTCGAGGTAGATCTCGTCGGGCGGGCGCGACCGGTCCGTCGACGGCAGCAGGTCGAAGCGCATGCGCATGCCCGGCTCGCCCGCGTGCCCGAGGAACAGCGCGTAGAGCGACCACAGCCAGGCGGCCAGCACGCCGAGCGAGATCAGCGTGTCCATCGTCGCCGCGCCGTGGCGGGCGCTGCGCACGGCGGCGACGTGGAACGGCCACGCCCCCCAGACGGCGACCGGGCTGGCCAGCGTCAGGCTCAGCCACTGCCAGTCGTCGAACTGCAGCGCCGGGACCATCGCCAGGACGAGCACCGGCAGCGACAGGGCGGCGCTGATCAGCACGCGCCGCGCCAGCGCGTCCGACTCGGCCGCGGAGAGGTCGTGGACGTGCTCGTGCCCGCCGCCGTGCCCGGGCTCCGGCAGCGCCGCGTCGTAGCCGGCTGCGCGCACGGCGCCGACCAGGTCCGCGGGCGCCGCGAGGCCGGGGTCGTAGTCGACCGTCGCCCTCTCGGTCGCGTAGTTGACGCTCGCGCTGACGCCGCCGAGCCCGTTGAGGCTGCGCTCGACGCGGCTCGCGCAGCTCGCGCACGTCATGCCCGCGATCGGCAGCTCGATCCGCCGGAGCTCGTGCTCGTGCGCAGCGCCCATGCCTCGAGTGTATACCCCCATGGGGTATCATGCGAACCCATGGCCACCGACGCTTCTCCGACCCGCGGCTACACCGCCACCAAGGACCAGCTGCGCACGCGCCTGCGCCGCGTCGAGGGCCAGGTCCGCGGGCTCGAGCGGATGGTCGACGAGGACCGCTACTGCATCGACGTGCTGACGCAGATCGCCGCCGTGCAGGCCGCGCTCGACAAGGTCGCGCTCGGGCTGCTCGACGGGCACGCGCGCCATTGCGTCGCAGGTGGCCACGCCGAGGGCACGCCCGACGAGCTGACCGACGAGATGATGGCCGCCGTTGGGCGGCTGATGCGTCGCGGCTGAGCGTCAGGCGCTCGCCAGCAGGTGCGGCACGAGCGAGGACTCGACGACCGCGCCGGCGAGCAGCAGGGC
>DASZVK010000055.1:0-3160 GCA_035547175.1 Solirubrobacteraceae bacterium | reverse complement strand
CGTCCCCGTCGCCGGCAACCTCGCCGTCGCCTGGGTCGTCGTCGAGGGGACGACCGCGGCGTCGGCGCTGCTCGTCGCCTTCAGCGCGCGCCGCGAGGCGCTCGAGGCCGGCTGGAAGTACCTCGTGCTGACGACGCTCGGCCTGTCGGTCGCGCTGCTGGGCGTCGTCGTGCTCGCGATCGCGCAGGCACGGATCGGCCATCACGGCCTCGGCGCGCTGGACTGGCATGCGCTCGAGGCCTCCGCTGCGGATCTGGCGCACGGCCCGACGCTGCTGGCGTTCGTGCTGATCCTCGCCGGGCTCGCGACGAAGATCGGCTGGGCGCCGGTGCACAACTGGCTGCCCGACGCGCACAGCGAGGCGCCGGCGCCGATCAGCGCGATGCTGTCGGCGGCGCTGCTGCCGGCCGTGATGCTCGTCGCCTGGCGCTGCAAGGCGACGCTCGGCGCGGCGGTCGGGCCGAGCACGGCGCGAGGCCTGTTCCTCGCCTTCGGGCTCGCGTCGATCGTCGTCTCGGTGCCGTTCCTGTGGCGGCGCATGCCGCTCAAGCGGCTGCTGGCGTACTCGAGCCTCGAGCACATGGGCGTGCTCGCGCTCGGGATCGGCTTCGGCACGCCGCTGGCCATGGCCGGCGTCGTCGTGCACCTGGCCGGCCACGCGCTCGCCAAGTCGCTGGGCTTCTACGCGTCGCTGTCGCTGCTGCGCGTCGATCCCGAGGCGGCGCGCAGCCCGGCCGAGGGCGTGGCGGCCAAGAGCGCGCCGACCGCGGTCGCGATCGGCCTCAGCCTGGCGGCGCTCGGCGGCGTGCCCCCGTCGCCGCTGTTCGTCTCCGAGCTGCTGATCGTGCTCGGCGGCGTCCGCGCGGGCGAGACGGCGGTCGCCTCGGTGGCCGTCGTCGGCCTCGCGCTCGGCTTCCTCGGCCTGCTGCACGCGCTGCTCGCGGCGCTGCTCGGCGGGCCGGGCCGTACCCGCGTGCGACGCCGGCATCGCGAGCGGCCGATCGTCGTCCTCGCGTCCGCGCTCGGCGCCGCGATGCTCGCGCTGACGGTCGCCGGCCTGCTGCTGCCGGGAACCGACCTCGTCGCGAGCCTCGCGCGGGGGGCGCTGTGACCGCGCCGGTCGTCGAGCGCGTCGGCGCCCGCGGCTGGCGTTCGCGGGTCGCCGCCGCGGTCGACGCGGGCGCGCGCTTCGCCGCGGCGTGGGCCACGCCGGAGGGCGGCGGGCTGGCCTGGCGCGTGCTGCTGACCGAGCCGGGCGGCGCCGGGCGCGTGCTCACCTGCGAGGCGCCGGGGGGCGCGGTCGACACGATCGTCGACGTCGTCGAGGCCGCCGGCTGGGACGAGCGCGAGGCGCACGACCTCTACGGCCTCGCGCCCGACGGCCACGACCCGCTGCGGCCGCTGGTCGCCCATCCCGACGACCCGGCCGCGTGGACGGTGCCGGTCAGCGGGGAGGGGACCCATCAGGTCGTCGTCGGGCCGATCCACGCCGGCGTGATCGAGTCCGGCCACTTCCGTTTCCACGTCGTCGGCGAGCGCATCCTGGCGACCGACCTGCGGCTGTTCCACAAGCACCGCGGCCTCGAGCGCGCGGCCGAGGGCCTCGAGCCGGAGGCGGCGCTCGCCGTCGCCCAGCGCGCGTGCGCCGCCTGCACCGTCGCCAACGGGATCGCGTACGCCCAGGCGATCGAGCAGGCGCATGGGCTGCGTCCCGACCGCGACCTGCGCCGCTCGCGCACCGCGCTCGCCGAGCTCGAGCGCCTCTACAACCACCTGAGCGACATCGGCGCCGTCTGCTCCGGCGTCGGCCTGGCACCCGGCGCGATGGCCTTCGCGGCGTTCAAGGACCGCACGCAGCGGCTGATCGCGGAGCTGGCCGGCCACCGCTTCCTGTTCGGCACCGTCGCCGTCGGGCACGGCCGTTTCGCCGTGAGCCGCGAGCGCGCCGAGCGGGCGCGCGCGACGCTCGCCGAGCTGCGCGCCGACGTCGCGGGGGCGTGGCGCGACCTCGAGTTCGCCGTGCCGCTGCAGGCGCGCCTGCACGGGATCGGCGTGCTCGCCCGCGACGACGCGTTGCGCCTCGGCGCCGTCGGCCCGGCCGCGCGCGCCTCCGGCGTGCGCCACGACGTCCGCACGGAGAGCCCGCGCCTGTGGTACGACGGCTTCGCGCCGGCGCGGCCCGCGGAGGAGCGCGGCGACGTCGCCGCGCGCGTGAAGGTCCGGGCCGCGGAGCTGGAGGACTGCTTCGGCGCGCTCGACGACCTGCTCTCGGGGCCGCTGCCGGCCGGCGCGGCGGCGCCGCGAGGCCCGGCCGGTCCGCCCGCCGCGATCGGGTTCGGCCGCGTCGAGAGCCCGCGCGGCGCGACGACGTGCGCCGTCGAGCTCGGCGCGGGTCGCGTGCGCCGGCTGCGGCTGCGGACCGCGTCCTACGCCAACTGGCCGGCGCTCGTCTGGGCGACGCGCAACGAGCTGCTGCCCGAGCTCCCGTTGATCAACAAGAGCTTCGAGCTCTGCTACGCCTGCGTGGACCGCTAGTTCTCGTCCTCCTGCTTCAGCTCGCCCGCGTGCGTCGCGATCATCGCCTGCCGAGCACGCCCGGCTCGGTCGCCCTGCGCCACGTCGACGCCGGCTCGTGCAACGGCTGCGAGCACGAGCTCGGCCTCGTGACCAGCCCGTTCTACGACATGCAGCGCTTCGGCCTCGACGTCGTCGCCTCGCCGCGGCACGCCGACGTGCTGCTCGTCACCGGCGCCGTGACGACGCGGATGGCCGGCCCGCTGCGCCGGGCCTACGACGCGATGCCCGAGCCGCGGCTGGTCGCCGCGCTCGGCGACTGCGCGCTGGGCTGCAACCTGCTCGGCGACCCCGCCGAGCTGACCCCGCTGGAGGACGTGCTCCCGGTCGACCTGCGGATCCCCGGCTGCCCGCCGACGCCCGAGCAGATCGCGCTGGGCCTGCTGGCCGAGCTCGAGCGCGTCAGCCCGCCGCCGGGTCGCCGAGCGCCGCGCGCAGCTCGTCCGCCGTCGTGACCGGTGCGCGGCAGGCGAAGCCCTCGCATACGTAGGCCGCCGCCGCTCCGTCGACGGGCGCGCGGCCCGCCATCAGCGCGACGACCGAGCCGTCGTCGGGCGGACCGGCGAGCACGACCTCGGGTCGCAGC
>DASZVK010000054.1:0-2421 GCA_035547175.1 Solirubrobacteraceae bacterium | reverse complement strand
GCGCCGCACGAACGTCTCGACCGCCTGGGCGGACGCGCGCTGCGGCGCGCGCACGCGCTCGACCTCGGAGGCGATCAGCGCCGTGACCAGGCGCATCACGGCGGGCGCCGGCTCGCCGCGCAGGCGAGCGCGCAGCCGGCCGACCTCCTCGTCGGCGAGCCGCAGCTCGAGCGTCTCGATCCCGTCGCCGCCCGCGAGCAGCGCCTGCTCCTCGGCCGGCGAGCGCGCCGCGACGGCGAGCACCTGGCTGGTGCGGTCGATCAGCACGAGGCTCGCGTCGAGGGCGCGCGCGGCCGCGCGCACGACCTCGGGCAGCCCGGCCCCCGACTCGACGGCCTCGGTGAGGGAGTCCAGCGCTGCGAGGTCCGGAGGCACCATGTGCTCGGCGGCGATCGCCGTCGACTCCCGCAGGCCTACGCGATCCGATCCCAGAACCAGACGACCAGCAGCCCGCCGCCGACGCCCAGCACCACGAACGCGGCCAGCGCGTAGAGCGACAGGAAGGCGGCGACGACGCGCTCCCAGAGCCGCGTGTACGCCGTCCAGGCGGGCACGAGGATGAGCGTCGCGTAGGCGACCAGCGCGAGGAGGCCGCAGGCCCCCGCGACCAGGTAGGTGAGGGACTGGTTGCTCATGACGAGGCCTTCATATTGTGACGCAGGAAGTCGGCGATCAGGGCGCAGATCGCGCACAGCGCGAAGATCGTCGCGCCCAGACCGTAGCCCGCCAGCACGTCGGAGAGGAAGTGCGCGCGCAGGTACAGGCGCGTCGCCCCGACGACGACGGCGAGCGCCGCGGCGACGGCCACGAGCGCGGTGGCGCGGGCCCAGCCGCTCGTGCGGGCGATCGTCGCCGCCAGCGCGACGAGCACCGCCGAGTACGCGGCATGCCCGCTGGGCCAGCTCGAGCCGTCCGCGCCGACGAGCGCGTCGGCCGGGCGCGGGCGGTCGGAGATCGCCTTGGCGACATGCACGGCGACGTACGTCAGCGCCAGCCCGGCCGCCAGCACGCCGGCCTCCAGGCGGCGCCGGCGCGCGACGAGCCACGCCGCCCCGGCGACCGTGAGCGCGATCGCCACCGCCAGCGACCCGAGCCACGTGACGACCTTCGCGACGTCCACGGCCCAGCCGGCCTGCAGGTCGTGCGACCAGGCCAGCACGCGCAGGTCCCCGGGCGTGTGGGCGACGCCGCCGAGCACGATCGCGTAGCCGACGAACGCGAAGCTGCCGACCGCGGCGACGGCCAGCAGCGTCGTCAGCTCGAGGCCGAGGTCGCCCGGCGTCAGGCGGTCGTAGACGAAGCGGGCCGGCCCGGCGAGCGCCCTCCCGGCGGGCGCGACGAACCGGCTCCAGCCGGGCAGGCGCTCGAGGTGCTCGAGCAGGCGCGCGCGGTTCTCGGGCTCGCGCAGCTGGCGGTAGGCGACGACGATCGCGACGATCGCCGCGGCGGCGGCGCCGAGCCCGAACGCCCCCTTCTTGGCGACCTCGACGACCTGGTCGAAGCTGTGCCAGAAGACGTAGCCGAGCAGGACGAACGTCGTCGACCAGGCGCCGGCGGCGACCACGTCGTAGGGCAGGAAGCGCCGCAGCGGCATCCTCGACGAGCCCGCGAGGAACGGCGCGATCGGTCGCACCAGCCCGAGGAAGCGGCCGACGACGATCGTCACGCCGCCGCGACGCTCGAAGAACGCCTCGACCTGCGCCAGGCGCTCCTCGGTGATCTTCACGCGCGCGCCGTGGCGGACGAGGAACTCGCGGCCGAGCCGGCGGCCGAGCGCGTAGGAGGTCAGGTCGCCGGCGACGGCGCACGCCCAGACGATCGCCAGCAGCGCGATCACGTCGATCTTGCCCTGGCCGGCGACGAGACCGCCGACGAGCACCGTGACCTCTCCCGGCGCGACGAAGCCGAGGAACGCGCCGGTCTCGGCGAACGCCATCGCGCCGACCAGCAGGTACGTCCAGCTGCCCAGGTGCGTGCCGACGTCCTCGAGCAGCTTCTCGACGTTGGGGATGTGCACGGCGCCGGTGCCGTAGACGGCGAGGCCGATCGCCAGCAGCGCGAGCACCGCCTTGCTCTCGGGCTCCAGCCGCCGCCAGCGGCGGACGAGCACGAGGACGGCCAGCGCGGCGAATGCGAGCGGGAACGGCTTCATGCGAGCAGCGGCCCGGTGACGATCGGCGCGGGCTCGCGGCCGGCGAGCGCGGCGGCGGCGAACTCGGCGGCGCCCTGCACGGCGAACAGCCCGACGACCGTCGGCCCGGACCCCGAGACGAGCGCGTGGTCGGCGCCGAGCGCGCGCAGCGCCTCCAGCGCCCCGTCGATCGCCGGCGCCAGCGAGCGCGCCGCCGGCTCGAGGTCGTTGACGACCAGCGCGGGCGCGAGGCCGAACGGCCCCGCGTCGATCCCGGCCCGCACGGCCTC
>DASZVK010000053.1:0-4770 GCA_035547175.1 Solirubrobacteraceae bacterium | reverse complement strand
CCCTCGATCGCCTGGCGCGCCTGCTCGAGGTCCTTCTCCTCCGGCGCACCGGCGAGCCCGGCCTTGCGCGCGCCGACGTTGAGCAGCGAGACGAGCGTCTGGATCAGGATGTCCGAGACCCGCACGCGCCGGAGCTGGTCCTCGTAGGCGGCGCGCAGCTCCTCCTCGGTGATCGGCTGCTCAGGCGGTGTGCTCGGCGGCTGGGCGTCCATAGGTGGCGGCGGTCTCGGCGACGATCGAAGCGTACGCCTCGCGCAGGGATCCGGTGTCGGCCAGCGTCGCGCGCTGGCGCTGGGCGCCGTTGAGCTCCGGCAGCGCGAGGTCGTGGCCGGCCCACGTGGCGAGGCGCTCGAGCGCGGCGCGGGCCGGCTCCTCCTCGCCGCGGTCGAAGTCGATCAGCCTGCCGTCCATGCCGTGGCGGATCGCGCGCCAGAGGTTCTCCTCGATCCAGCGCGGCGCCGGATCCTCGAACGGCACGCCCTCGTCGACGTCGCGCACGGCGGCCAGCACGCAGGCGACGACGAGGCCGGAGAGCGCGTCGCTCTCCTGCGCGGTCGGCTGGGCGTCGCAGATGCGGATCTCGACGGTCCCGAACGCGAAGTGCGGGCGCACCGACCACCAGACCTGCGTGTACTCGACGATCGAGCCGGTGCGCACCAGCAGGTCGACGTACTCGCGGTAGGCGTCCCACGAGCCGTAGGCGTCGGGCACGCCGCAGCGCGGGAACGTCCGCGTGAACGTCTCCGAGCGCGCCGAGTGCAGGCGCGTGTCCTCGCCGTCGAGGAACGGCGAGCTGGCGCTGGCGGCCAGCAGCGCCGGGAGCACGGGACGCAGGCGATCGCAGACCCTCACGGCGCGGTCGACGCCGTTGACCCCGACGTGGACGTGGAGGCTGAAGGTGTTGTTGCGCCGCGCCGGGTAGCCGAGCCCCTCGACCACGCGGCGGTAGTGCTCGGTGTCGATGTTGGGCTGCTCGCGGTAGTCGGCCCAGGGGTGCGTGCCGGTCGACCCGAGGACGACGCCGTGGGCGGCCGCGTGGGCGAACAGGCGGCGGCGCGCGTCGGCCTGGCGGGCGAGCGCGTCGGCGAGGTCCTCGCCGCGGCCGGAGACGATCTCGATCTCCGAGGAGATCAGCTCGCCGGTGATCCGCTCGGCCAGCGCGGGCTCGGCGCTGTCGCGCATCGCCTCGAAGCGCGGGACCATGTCGAGCGTCTCGGGGTCGAGGATCGCGAACTCCTCCTCGAGGCCCACCGTGCCGTCGGTGGAGGCCGCGAAGACCTCCTCCGCGGCGTTCAGGTCGATGCTCACGTCAGGTAGAAGTACAGCGCGTAGAGCAGATCCACCGCCGGCGAGGACGTGTGGACCGTGACCTCCGGGGGCACCTGCAGCAGCGCCTCGGAGTAGTTGAAGATGATCTTCACGCCGGCGTCGACGAGGTCGTTGGCGAGCTCCTGGGCGGCGGCGGTCGGCACCGCGAGGACGGCGACGACGATGTCCTCGTCCTCGACGACCTGGCGCAGGTCGTCGGTGTGGCGCACGCGCTGCGCGCCGACCTTGGAGCCGACCTTGCGCGGGTCGGCATCGAAGATCGCGACGACGCGGAAGCCGTGGTCGGCGAAGATGTCCGACGAGGCGATCGCCTTGCCGAGGTGGCCGGCGCCGAACAGCGCGATGTTGTGCTGGCCCGCGGTCCGCAGGATCTTGCGGATCTGCGAGACGAGCGAGTCGACGTTGTAGCCGACGCCGCGCTTGCCGAACTTGCCGAAGCCCGACAGGTCGCGCCGGATCTGCGTCGAGTTGACGTGCGTCCAGTCCGACAGCTCCTGCGAGGAGACGGTCTCCTTGCCCTCCTTGCGGGCCTGCGTGAGCACCTGGAGGTAGCGCGCCAGGCGGGCGGCCACGCCCAGGCTCAGTCGTTCCGACGTTGGCGCCTCGCCCACGGACATGCGACGGCCGATGCTACAGCCGACCGAGCCGAGCCCGCAGGTCGGCCTCGTCGACGAAGAACTCGTAGAGCTCGTCGCCGTCGAGCGCGACGACGGGGATCCGCTCGAGCATCCGGCGGTGCAGGCCGGGGTCGCCCTCGATGTCGACCTCGGCGAACGGGTGGCCGACGCGCAGCAGGACGGCGCGCGCCTCGTCGCAGAGGTGGCAGCCGGGGCGGCCGTACAGGACGAGCTCGGGCACTACAGCGCGTACTCGCCCGTCGCGTAGGCGTCGAGCCCGAGGTAGCCCGGGTGCGCGAGCGGCCGCGCGAAGCGCGCGGCGCCGGCGATCATCGCCGCGTTGTCGGTGCACAGCGCGCGTGGCGGGACGTGGACCTCGACGTCCTCGAGCGCCTCGATCCGCGCCCGCAGCGGGCCGTTGGCGGCGACGCCGCCGCCGAGCGCGACGCGCCGCAGCCCGGTGTCGCGCACCGCCCGCTCGACGCGCAGCGCCAGCGCCTCGACGATCGCGCGCTGGTAGGAGGCGGCCAGGTCGGCCAGCGGCGCGGGGTGGGCGGGCTCCTCGTCGTAGGCGCGCAGCCGGTACAGCAGCGCCGTCTTCAGCCCGCTGAAGCTGAAGTCCAGCCCGGCGACGCCCCGGGCGAGCGGGAACGCGAACGCCTCGGGGTCGCCCTGCTCGGCGAGGCGCTCGAGGTGCGGCCCGCCCGGGTAGGGCAGGCCGAGCAGGCGGGCGCCCTTGTCGAACGCCTCGCCCGCCGCGTCGTCGAGCGTGCGCCCGAGCACCTCGAAGCCGTCGTGCGCCTCGACGCGCGCGAGGAACGTGTGGCCGCCGCTGGCGACGAGGCACAGGAACGGCGGCTCGAACGGCGCCGAGTCGGTGACGAGGAAGTTCGCCGAGACGTGGCCCTGGAGGTGGTCGACGGGCACCAGCGGCGTGCCGCGCACGGCCGCCAGCGCCTTGGCGGTCGCGACGCCGACGAGCAGCGCGCCGACGAGGCCCGGACCCTGCGTGACCGCGATCGCGTCGATCCCGCCGAGGTCGGTCCCGGCGGCCGCCAGCGCGTCGTCGACGACGAGGTTGAGCAGCTCGAGGTGGTGGCGCGAGGCGACCTCGGGGACGACGCCGCCGTAGCGGTCGTGCACGCCCTGCGAGGAGATCACGTTCGACAGGATCGCGCCGTCGCGCGCGACCACCGCCGCGCAGGTGTCGTCGCAGCTCGTCTCGATCCCGAGGATCACCGAACCGGGCCCGCCGCGGGGATGTCGTCGAGCGCGCCGCGCAGCGTCGCAGGCGTGCGCCACATGATCAGCGCGTCCTCGCCGTTGTCGGCGTAGTAGCGCCGGCGCGTGCCGGCGACGAGGAAGCCGAAGCGCTCGTACAGCGCGATCGCGCCCGCGTTGGACCGGCGCACCTCGAGCGTCAGCCGCGCGTCCTCGCCGACCTCGCCGAGCAGCGCCCGCAGCATCGCGCTGCCGATCCCGCGGCGCTGGCGGCCAGGGTCGACGGCGATGTCCATCAGGTGCCAGACCGTGTCGAAGCGCGAGCAGATCAGGTAGCCGGCGACCTCGCCGCTCGGCCGGGTGGTGCCGGAGGCGGCCACGTGGCCGCCGGAGGCGGGGTCCCCCACGATCTCCGCGACGAGCGGGACGCCCGACGGCTTGGACAGCTCCAGCACGAACATCGCCAGCGACCACGGCGCCGGGAACGCGCGTCGCTCGATCGCCACGACCTGCGGCAGGTCGGCGTAGGCGAGCCGGCGGATCGCGACCTCGGCGCTCACCGGCGCGCCTCCCGCGGCGTCGCGTCGGGAGCGCGGACGTACTCGGGCGCGAGCCGGTCGCGCGAGACGACCGGCGCGTCCGCGGCCAGCCGGCAGAGGCCGTCGGCACCGACGCGGTGCAGCGGCGAGCCGTCCTCGGGCACCTCGGCGCCGGCGGGCTCGAGGTGCGCGCGGAAGCGCACGGCGCCGTCGCCCACCGCGAGCGGAGCGCCGACGAGGGGCTCGGCTCCGCGCTCGCGTGAGCGCTCCGCCACCCGCCCGGGCAGCCCCTCGACGAGCGCCGCGAGCGCCTCCGGGGCGACCGCGGCCGGCGCGAGCACCCGCTCGACGCCGAGCCACGCGCCGGCGAACGCCTCGCCGCGGCGCGCGTCGAGGACCGCGTGCACCGGCCGCGCGCCGCCGGAGGGGTTGAACGCCTCGACGACCGGCGCGTTGCGCGCCAGCCGCGCGCCCTCGGCGAGCGCGCCCAGCGTCGAGACGGCGACGAGCGGCGCACCCGTCGCCTGGCCGAGCGCGCGCGCCGTGGCGACGCCGATCCGCAGCCCCGTGAACGACCCCGGCCCGACGCCGACGCCGATGCGGTCGAGGTCGGCCCAGCGCAGGCCGGCCTCGGCGAGCGCGTCCTCGGCGAGCGCGAGCACCTGCGAGACGTGGCCCGGCCGCTCGCCCGGCAGCGGGTCGTGGCGGCGCTCGATCGCGGCGCCGCCGCCCGCGTAGACGCCGACGACCGTCGCCGGCGTCGCCGTGTCGAGCGCGAGCAGCCTCATCGCCGCGTCACCTCGATCGCGCGCCGGTCCTCGCCCACGTGGGCGAGCAGCACGTCCCACGCGGCGACGTCCTCCAGCGCTCCGCCCGCGGCCTCGGGCCACTCGACGAACGCGACCCGGTCGGCGGTCAGGTAGTCGGCCAGCAGCGCCGGGTCCTCGCGGTCGAGGTCGTCGAGGCGATGGAGGTCGAGGTGGGAGATCGGCAGGCGCCCGCCCTCGTAGCGGCGCCCGATCGTGAACGTCGGGCTGGTGACGGGCGCGGTCACGCCGAGCGCG
>DASZVK010000052.1:0-5591 GCA_035547175.1 Solirubrobacteraceae bacterium | reverse complement strand
GCAGGCCACGCGCCCGCGGGCGCCGGGGCGGCCCGGGCCGCCGCCGAGCGCGAAGCAGCCCAGCGCGGCCAGCACGATCGCGCTGCCGGCCAGCACCGGCGCGGCGCGGCCGACGAAGACGCCGACGGCGACCGCGGCGATGCCCGCGTTCCACAGCACGAGCTGCGCGCGGCCGAGCGCCGCCGAGCGCCGCGGCGCCGGCAGCGCGAGCCGGCCGGCGCCGAGCACGAGCTGCGCGACGCCGCCGACGAGCACGAGGTAGGCCGCCAGCCACGAGCCGTGCCCGAACGGCACGGCGCTGTCGACGGCGGCCACGAGCCCGCCCGCGACGATCATGGCCGCGGCCACGGCCGCGAGCGCCGTCATCCCTGCGAGGGCGCTCCCGAGCGGCTCAGATCCCGAGCGCGAAGCGCGCATCCTCGCTGAGGCGCTCCTTCGTCCACGGCGGGTCGAAGACGAGGCGGGGCGTGACGTTGCCGACCCCGTCCAGCGCGCCGACCAGCTCGACGATCTCCGCTGCCGCCTGCGGCCCGATCGGGCATCCGGGCGTCGTCAGCGAGAAGACGACCTCGACGTCGCCGTCGCGGATCTCGACCCCGTAGATCAGGCCGAGCGTGACGAAGTCCAGGCCGAGCTCGGGGTCGATCACGTCCTCCAGCGCCTCGAGCACGCGCTCCTCGGTGAGGGCATGGGCGACATTTTGTCCATCCATGATGGAGAAAGTAGCACGGGGCGCCTTCGCGACCCGACCTCGAGAAGGGCCCGCCGTGGTCCCGGGGGTGCCCGCCCGCGTGCCGCGGCCGCTCGAGACAGCTTTTTCCATAGCCCTGCTGTATAAATCGCGGCGTGAAGCGCAGCGCCTTCGACCGCCACCGGGCCATCCTGGCTCTGCCAGGGGTGGCGGTCGTGGCGTTGGCGTTCGCGATGCCCGCGCCGGCCTGGGCCGGCGCGCTGCTGCCCGAGCGCGGCGGCTCGCCGAACGCCGATCGGATCGCCTCGCTCTACGAGGTCGTGCTGATCATCGCGGGCGTCGTCTTCGCCGGCGTGACGATCGCGCTGGCGATCGCCCTCGTGCGCTACCGCGAGCGGCGCAACCCGCTGGCCGCGCAGATCCGCGGGCACACGCGGCTGGAGATCGCGTGGACGTGCGCGGCCGCTGTGCTGATCGTCTTCATCGCCGCGTTCTCGCTGTCGAAGTTCGGCGCGATCAACCACCCGCCCAAGGCGGCGGCCAGCCCGGCCGCGGCGACGGCCGGCGTCCCCGACGGCGGTCGCGGCGCGCTGCACATCCAGGTCACCGGCCGCCAGTACGTGTGGATGTTCTCCTACCCCAACGGCGCGTTCTCCTACGAGGAGATGGTCGCCCCGGTCGGGGTGACCGTCGAGCTCGACATCACGTCGGTCGACGTCGCGCACTCGTGGTGGATGCCGAAGCTGGGCGGCAAGCTCGACGCCGTCCCGGGCTACGTCAACCACACGTGGTTCCGGCTCGAGCGCCCGGGCGTCTACCGCGGCCAGTGCGCCGAGCTGTGCGGGCGCGGCCACGCGGACATGGTCGCCCGCGTCCGCGGGGTCTCGCCGGCGGCCTACAAGGCCTGGGTGACCAGGCAGAAGCAACTGATCGACCAGGCCAACCAGCGCGCCGCGCGCGACCGCGCGTCGGGCCGGCAGCCCTGAGAGGAGCCCGATGGCCGCCACGACGACGACCCCCACGCGCATCCCCGCCGGCGTCCCGCAGATCGCGGTCGACAGGGTGCGGCGCCCGGCGACGCCCGGCTGGGTCGGCTGGGTGACGACGACCGATCACAAGCGCATCGGCGTGATGTACCTGACGACGGCGTTCGCGTTCCTGCTGATCGGCGGCGTCGAGGCGCTGCTGATGCGCAGCCAGCTCGCGGTGCCGAAGAACACGCTGCTGACGCCGGAGACCTACAACCAGGTGGTCACGCTGCACGGCACGACGATGGTGTTCCTCGTCGTGATGCCGGTCTGGGCGGGCTTCGCCAACTACATGGTGCCGCTGATGATCGGGGCACGGGACATGGCGTTCCCCAAGCTCAACGCCTTCTCCTACTGGCTCTACGCGGCCGGGGCGATCGTGTTCTACGCGTCGCTGCTGTTCACCCCGCCGGAGGCCGGCTGGACCGCGTACACGCCGCTGTCGTCGGGCCCGTACATCCCCGGCAACGGCACCGACGCGTGGATCTTCGTGATCCACCTGACCGGCCTCAGCTCGCTGCTCGGCGCGCTGAACGTCACCGTGACGATCGCCAACATGCGCGCGCCGGGCATGGGCTGGGGCCGCCTGCCGCTGTTCTGCTGGTCGCTGCTCGCGCAGGCGATCATGATCTTCCTGACGCTGCCCGTGGTCGCCGCCGCGGTCACGCTGCTGCTGACCGACCGGCACTTCGGCACCTGCTTCTACGACCCGACCTGCGGCGGCTCGGCGATGCTCTGGCAGCACCTGTTCTGGTTCTTCGGGCACCCCGAGGTCTACATCATGATCCTGCCGGCGTTCGGGCTGATCAGCGAGGTGCTGCCGGTCTTCGCGCGCAAGCCGATCTTCGGCTACAAGGCGATCGCGGCCTCGAGCATCGGCATCGCGTTCCTGTCGATGCTCGTCTGGGCGCACCACATGTTCGCCACGCCGCTGGCCAGCGTCGTGCTCGCCTTCTTCATGCTCTCGTCGATGGCGATCGCGATACCGACCGGCGTCAAGATCCTCAACTGGGTCGCGACGCTGTTCCACGGGTCGATCGCGTTCCGCACCCCGCTGTACTTCGCCGTCGGCTTCCTCGTGCTGTTCACGCTCGGCGGCATCACCGGCGTGATCCTCGCGATCTACCCGATCGACCGCCAGCTCACCGACACCTACTTCGTCGTCGCGCACTTCCACTTCGTGCTCGTCGCCGGGTCGGTCTCGGCGGTGATGGCGGCGCTGTACTACTGGTTCCCGAAGATGACCGGCCGCGCGCTCTCCGAGCCGCTGGGCAAGGCCTCCTTCTGGCTGCAGTTCGTCGGCTTCCTGGTCACGTTCCTCGTCCAGCACAGCCTCGGCCTGTCGGGCATGCCGCGCCGCGTCTACACCTATCCCGCCGACTCGGGCTGGGGGACCGACAACCTCGTCTCGACGATCGGCGCGTTCATCCTCGGCGTCGGCGTGCTGCTGACGGTGGTCAACGTGCTGGTGTCGCTGCGCCGCGGGCGCCGCGTCGGGCCGGACCCGTGGAAGGGCAACACGCTGGAGTGGTTCACGACCTCGCCGCCCCCGCCGCACAACTTCGACGCCATCCCGCGCGTGCGCTCGGTGGAGCCGATGCGCGACATCCGCCGGGCCGTCCGCGAGCGCACCGAGGCGGCGCGGGCCGGGTGACGATCGACGTCCGCATCAAGCGCGCCTACGACGAGCCGGACGAGGAGCAGGACGGCCATCGGGTGCTGGTCGACCGCCTGTGGCCGCGCGGCGTCGCGCGCGACCGCCTGCGGATCGACGCCTGGGAGCGCGACCTCGCCCCGAGCAAGGAGCTGCGCGCCTGGTTCGGCCACGACCCCGCCCGGTTCGCCGAGTTCCGCCGCCGCTACGTCGCCGAGCTGCAGGAGCACGCCGCCGCGCTGGCGGCGCTGCGCCGGATCGCCAAGCGCGAGCGGGTCACGCTCGTCTACGCCGCGGCCGACCGCGAGCACAACAACGCGGTCGTGATCGCCGAGGTCCTGCGCGGCGATCCGCTGCGCCGCCGCGGCGCGCCCTCGCGCGACGAGTCGGGGTGACGGTCGTGGTCGTCGCCGGCGCACGGGCCCTGCTGTCCTTCGCCGCGCTGCTGGGCGCGTGCGTGTGGGTCGGCGGGTTCGTGGCGATCGTCGTCGTGGCGCGCGTCGCGCGCGAGCACCTCGACCATCCCGGGCAGGTGGCGTTCTTCCGCGCGCTCGGCCGCCGCTACCTGCGCCTCGGCGGCGTCGCGCTGCTCGCCGCGCTCGGCGCCGGCGCGGCGCTGCTGGCCCGCCACCGCTGGGACGGGACCGTCCTGGCGACCGTGCTCGTCGCCGCGGCGCTGCTGCTCGTCACCGTCGTGGGCGTCCTCCAGGCGCGGGCGATGACGAGGCTCCGCTCGCGGGCGCTGCACGATCCCGACCCCGCCGTGGCCGCGCGCGTGCGGCGCGAGGCGCGCCACGCGGGAGCGCTGCGGGCGGGCATCGGCCTGCTGAGCCTGGCGCTGGTCGCGCTCGCCGCCGTCCTGGCGACCTGACGCTCGGGGTGGGCCGAGTCGCGCGGGGCGATCGGTCCGGCTAGCCCCCGTTGAACCGCCGGGCGCCCTCGACGAGCGCCTCCAGCTTGGCCCAGGCGATCTGCGGGTGCACGCGGCCGCCCAGGCCGCAGTCGGTCCCGGCGATCACGCGCTCGGGCCCGACCACGCGGGCGAAGCGCTCGATCCGGTCGGCGACGAGGTCGGGATGCTCGACGACGTTCGTCGCGTGGCTGACGACTCCGGGCACCAGCACGCGATCCGCGGGCAGCTCGACCGCCTCCCACACGCGCCACTCGTGCTCATGGCGCACGTTGGCCGCCTCGAACGAGTAGGAGCCCGCGTCGATCTCCAGCAGCAGGTCGGCGACGTCGGCCAGCGGGATGTCCGTGACGTGCGGGCCGTGCCAGCTGCCCCAGCAGCAGTGGAAGCGCACGAGCTCGCGCGGGACGTTGCGCAGCGCATGGTTGAGGGCCTCGATGCGCACGCGGGTGTACGCGCGGTAGTCCGCGAGCGACGGCTCCGGGTTGAACTGGTCCCACGCCTCGGCGAACCCGGGCTCGTCGATCTGCACGATCAGGCCCGCGTCGGCGATCGCCTCGTACTCCTCGCGCATGACGTCCGCCCACGCCCAGAGGAACTCCTCCTCGGTGGGGTAGTGCGTGTTGCCCACGCGAGCGGCGCTGCCGACCCCCAGCGCGCAGAGGAAGCCGCGCTGCACGCCTGCTGCGTCCATCGCCGCGCGCATGTTGTCCACGTCGCGCGCGACCTCGGCCTGGCCCACGTATCGCAGCGGCGCGTCGCAGACCGGCAGCATCATCCCCGACTCCGTCTGCCCCTTGGCCGACTTGCCCTTCGGCGCCACCCCCGCGTCGGGATCCTGGTAGGCGTCGGCGAACAGGTTCCAGTCGCGCCGCTCGGGGAACGAGGCGAGCTGGATGCCCTGCGCGGGCGCCGCGGCGGGGACCTCGTCCATCGTCACCAGCCGGCCGAGCCCCTCGACGCGGCCGAACGAGTAGCTCCACCACGCGCCGTAGTCGACCTTCTGCCCCATCGTGTGGCCGTACTCGCCGTCGTTGGGCAGGTCGATGCCGATCTGCGCCTGGCGGGCGACGACCTCGGCCGTCGCGGCTCGCAGCGTCTCGGCGTACTCGGCCGGATCGAACGCCTCCTCGTCGAGGCGCCGCCGGTTGAGCTCGATCAGCCCCTCGGGGCGCGGCAGGCTCCCGGCGTGGCTGGTGCGGACACGTCCCGTGCTGGCCATCTGGTCGCTCCTCCGTCTGGTCGGCATGGGATATCACGCCTCGACCGTCGAGGCGGCAGCGGCTCCCTCTCGTGGGCCGGTCGACT
>DASZVK010000051.1:0-11152 GCA_035547175.1 Solirubrobacteraceae bacterium | reverse complement strand
GAGCCGGCGGGCGAGCGCCGCCGCGCACGCGAAGCCGGCCGCCGTGATCGCGGCCAGCCACAGCTTGACCGCGGTCACGCCGCCGATCGCCCACGCCGGCGCCACCAGCAGCGGCAGGCCGGCGCCCTGTGGCTCGAAGATGCGCCCGGCCGAGTCCGGCCGGGCCGTCGGCCGCAGCGTGCCGCCGTACCACGTCCGCCACGCCCGGTGCGCGTACTGGTTGGAGACGTCGAGGTCGTGGTCGGAGACGATCGACTCCGCCGTCAGCAGCACGTGCGCCTCGCCCGCGCTGAGGCGCTCGCCGGGCGAGGCGTCGATCGCGACGGTCGCCGCGTAGACGCCGAACAGCACCGCCCACAGCGCCAGCGCGCGCACGCCTCAGGCGAGGCCCTGGGCGAGCGCGACGAGCAGGCGCACGCCGAAGCCGGTCGGGCCCTTGGGCGCGTAGGCGCGGCCCGTGTCCCACGCGGTGCCGGCGATGTCGAGGTGCGCCCACGGCACGCCGGCCGCGAAGTGGCGCACGAACGTGGCCCCGTAGATCGCGCCCGCGACGCGCGGCTCGCTCGTGTTGGCGAGGTCGGCGATCGTGCCCTTCGTCGCCTCCTCGTACTCGGCGTGCAGCGGCAGGCGCCAGACCAGCTCGCCCGTGCGCTCGCCCGCTGCCGACAGCGCCGCGGCGAGCCCGTCGTCGTCGCTCATCAGCCCGGCGTAGGTCGTGCCCAGCGCGGTCGCGACGGCGCCCGTCAGCGTCGCCACGTCGACGATCCGCCCGGCGCCCAGCCGCACCGCGTGGGTCACGCAGTCGGCGAGCACGAGCCGGCCCTCGGCGTCGGTGTCGACGATCTCGATCGTCGTGCCGTCCATCGCGGTGACGACGTCGCCGGCCTTGTAGGCCCCACCGGACGGCATGTTCTCGGTCGCCCCGACGACGCCGAGCACCCGGATCGGCAGGCGCAGGCGCGCGATCGCCGCGATCGCCTCGATCACCGCGGCGCCGCCGGACATGTCCTGCTTCATCTTCCACATGCCGGTGCGCGACTTGATCGAGATGCCGCCCGAGTCGAACGTCACGCCCTTGCCGACGAGCGCGAGCAGCGGTGCGGACGACGGCTGCGGCGGCTCGTAGCGCATCGTGATCAGCGCCGGCTCCTGCTCGGACCCGCGCGCGACGGCCAGCAGCGCCCCCATGCCCAGCGCCTCGATCCGCTCGCGCCCGGCGACCTCGACCTCCACGCCCTCGATCGCCTGCGCGTGCGCGCCCAGCGCGATCGGCGTCAGCTCGTTGGCCGGCGCGTGCTGGAGGTCGCGCGCGCGGTTGCAGTGCTCGGCGGCGATCGCCGCCCGCTTGACGGCCGCCGAGACGTCCTCGTGGGCGCTGATGACGAGCTGCGCCGGTCCGGCGCCCTGCTCGGGCGGCGACGAGCGCAGCCGGTCGTAGCGGTAGGCGGCGAGCACCGTGCCCTCGACGATCCCGGCGACGACGTCGGCCCCGGCGCCGTGCGGCGCCTCCCAGCAGAGCGCCGCGCTGCCCAGCTCGCGCGCGCGGTGCAGCGCGGTCGCCGCCGCCACGCGCGCGCGCTCGGCGTCGAACGCGCCGCGCTCGCCGAGGCCGATGAGCAGCCGGCGCAACCCGTCGGAGTGCGCCAGCGCGAGGTGCTTGAACGCGCGCCGCGCCTCGCCGGACTCCAGCAGCGCCGTCAGCGGCGCGCCATCCGCGTCGTGGGCGACGCCCTCGCCCTCGAAGACGCCGACGACGATCGTGTCGGCGCCGGTGTCGGCGGGGGCGTCGGTGGTCGCGCGAACGTTCATGCGCCATACGATGCAGCAATGCCCTCGACCGTGATCCTTGGTTTTGCACGTACGCCGTTCGGCCGGCTCGGCGGAGGCCTCTCGGCGATGCCCGCGACGCAGCTCGGCGGCGTGGCGATCGCGGGCGCGCTGGAGCGCTCGGGCGTGGGGCCGGGGCTGGTCGACCACGTGATCATGGGTCATGTGCTGCAGGCGGGGGCGGGGCAGATCCCGTCGCGCCAGGCGCAGGTCGCGGCGGGGATCCCCAAGGAGGTCTCCTCGGAGACGATCAACAAGGTGTGCGCGTCGGGGTTGCGCGCGGTGGTGCTGTTGGATCAGGCGATTCGCGCGGGCGACGTGACGGTCGGCGTCGGCGGCGGGATGGAGTCGATGTCGCAGGCGCCGTACCTGCTGCCGGGCGCGCGGCAGGGCTTTCGGATGGGCGACGTCAAGGCGCTGGACGCGATGGTGCACGACGGGTTGACGAACCCGTTCAGCGGCCGCCAGATGTTCGACGAGGCGACCGAGACGGGCGATCGGCTCGAGCTCGGGCGGCCCGATCTCGACCGCTGGGCGCTGCGCAGCCATCGCCGCGCGGTCGCGGCGACCGACGAGGGGCGCCTGGGAGACGAGATCGTCCCGGTGACCGTCAAGGGGCGCAAGCAGGACGCGGTCGTCGCCGCCGACGAGGCGCCCAGGCGCGAGACGTCGCTCGAGGCGCTGGCGGCTCTGGCGGGGCTGGTGTCGGCGGAGGGCTCGCATACGGCCGGCAACTCGCCCGGGGTCAACGACGGCGCGGCGGCGCTGGTGCTCGCCTCGCAGGAGTGGGCGGCCGCCAACGGGCGCGAGCCGCTGGCCGAGGTCGTCGCCCACGCGCAGAGCGCGAACGACTTCGCGCTGCTGGCGACGACGCCGGCCGCGGCGGCGCGCAAGGCGCTTGGGAAGGCGGGCCTGACGCCGGCTGAGGTGGATCTGTGGGAGATCAACGAGGCGTTCGCGTCGGTGGCGCTGCATTCGGCGCGGTTGCTGGACATCGACGAGGAGAGGGTCAACGTCAACGGCGGCGCGGTCGCGCTGGGCCATCCGATCGGCGCGTCGGGCGCCAGGATCCTCGGCACGCTCGTGCTCGAGCTGCGCCGCCGGGGCGGCGGGCTCGGCGTCGCCGCGATCTGCTCGGGCGGCGGCCAGGGCGACGCCGTCGTCCTGCGCGTGCCTGGATGAACGGCGCGGAGACGCGAGTGGGCACGCCGGCCGCCTTCTTCGACCTCGACCGCACGTTGATGGCCGGCTCGTCGGGCTTCCACTGGGTCCGCGCCGCGCGCCGCGCCGGGATGGTCTCGCGCCGGCGCCTGCTGGCCGACGCGTGGACGAACGCGAGGTTCCGCCTGCGCGGGTCGACCGACGCCGAGACGGAGGCCGTGCGCGAGCGGCTCGGCGCGTTCCTCGCCGGGCGCCGCGTGGCCGAGCTCGAGCGGCTCGGGCCGCAGGTGCTCGCCGGCGTGCTGCCGCGGATCTACCCGCGGATGCTCGAGCTCGCCTGGGGGCACCAGGACGCCGGCCGCCCCGTCTACATCTGCACGGCGGCGACCCAGGACATGGCCGACGTGCTGGCGATGGTGCTCGGCTTCGACGGCGCCGCGGGCACGCGACTGCAGAAGCGCGACGGCCACTACACGGGCCGGCTCGAGGGACCGATGTGCTACCGCGAGGGCAAGCCGCTGCGCATGCGGGAGATCGCGCGGCGGGACGGCATCGACCTGTCCGTGTCGTGGGGCTACTCGGACTCCGAGTCGGACCTGCCGATGCTGCGCGCCGTCGGCCACGCCGTGGTCGTCAACCCCGACGCCGAGCTGGCCCGCGTCGCGCGTGAGGAGGGCTGGGAGGTCATGCGCTTCGAGACGCTCGGCCGGCGGCTGAAGGTCGGCGCGGCGCTCGCGGCCGCGGCGGCGGGGGCGGGGGCCGCCCGCGCGCGGCGGGTGTCGCGCTAGGCGCCGCGGCCGACTCGTCGGCGGACCGCACGTACAATCGCCGACGCCATGCCGGAGACCGCCGAGCGCAGGATCCGCGTCGTCGTCGCCAAGCCCGGCCTCGACGGGCACGATCGCGGCGCGAAGATCATCGCCCGCGCGCTGCGCGATGCCGGCATGGAGGTCGTCTACACCGGCCTGCACCAGACCCCGGAGCAGATCGTCGCGACCGTCGTCCAGGAGGACGCCGACGCCGTCGGCCTGTCGATCCTCTCCGGCGCGCACATGACGCTCGTCCCGCGCGTGGTCGAGCTGCTGCGCGAGCAGGGCGCCGGCGACGTGCTCGTCACGGTCGGGGGCACGATCCCCGCCGGCGACATCCCCGAGCTCAAGCGCCTCGGGGTCGCCGAGGTCTTCACGCCGGGCGCGCCGACGCAGGCGATCGTCGACTTCATCCGCGACGGCGTGGCGGCGCGCGACCCCGCCTGACGCCCGTCCCCCAGCGATTGACTGACGAGTCAATCGGATAGCATCACGCATGATCGTCGTGCCCCGAAGGAGGCTGTTGTGAGGATTTGCGTCCTGGTCAAGGAGGTGCCGGACGCCGCGGTGACGAAGCGGATCGACCCGTCGACGGGGCGCATGGACCGCAGCGGCGAGAAGAACCTCAACCCCTACGACACGCACGCGATCGAGGCGGCGATGCAGGTCCGCGAGGGCGGGGTGGTCGAGGTCTCGGAGATCGTGGCGGTGACGATGGGGCCGCAGAGCGCGGTGCGCGCGCTGCACAAGGCGGTCTCGCTGGGCGCGGATCGCTCGGTGCATCTCGTCGACGACGCGCTCGCCGGCTCGGACGTCGCGGCGACGGGTTATGCGCTGGCGCGGGTGCTGGAGGCCGAGGGCCCGGATCTGGTGCTGTTGGGCCAGCAGTCCGACGACGGCGAGTGCTACACGGTCGGCGCGGTCGTGGCCGAGCATCTGGGGATGCCGTCGCTGACGCAGGTGGTGTCGATGGAGGTCGCGGCGGATGGGTTGACGTGTGAGCGCCAGGCGGAGTACGGCTATGACACGGTTCGGGTCGCGCTGCCGGCGGTGATCTCGGTCGGCGACGCGATCAACGAGCCCAGGTATCCGTCGCTGAAGGCGATCATGGGCGCCAAGAAGAAGCCGTTGGAGGCCAGGTCGATCGCGGAGGCGGGGATCGACGCTTCGCGCGTCGGCGCGGCGGGCTCGCGGGTGCTCTGCGGGGACTTCAAGGCGCCGCCGCAGAAGCAGGGGGGCGTGATCATCGAGGACGAGGACACCGAGGAGACGGTCGCGCGGATCGTGGCCTGGCTGGATGAGAGGAAGCTGATCTAGATGGCGGGCATCTTGGCCTTCGCCCTGCATCACGAGGGCGAGATCAACAAGAACTCGCTGGGCGCGGTCTCCGAGGCGGCGCGGCTGAGCGCGCAGCTCGGTACCGAGGCGCACGCGGTCGTGGTGGGCGAGGGCATCGCCGACGAGGTCGCGGCGTCGCTGGGCTCCTACGGCGCGGCCAGGGTGTTTCGCGTCAGCGCGCCGGAGGGCCTGGCGCAGCCGGTGATCGACGCGATGGCGCAGTTGTTCGACGCTCACGGCTATGACTACGCGCTGTTCGGCGGCGGGCTGCTGGGCTTCGAGGTCGGCGCCGGCCTGGCCGCCCGGTTGGACGCGGGCGTGACGATGGAGGTCACGAGGGTCGGCGTCGCAGACGGCGAGCTTGTCGCCGAGCGCCCGATCCTGGGTGATTCGCTGGTCTCGACGTCGCGGTATCGCGGGCGGGGGATCGTGATCGGCCGCCTGAACGCCTTCGAGGTCGCCGAGGTCTCGGACCCGCCCACCCCGGCGGCGCCGGTGGAGGACGTCGAGGTGAGGTTCAGTGCGCAGGCCGGGCAGCTGGCGATGGTCAGGCGTGGTGAGCAGCGCGGCGCCGACGTCGACATCGAGGACGCCGACGTGCTCGTCGCGGGCGGCCGTGGCCTGGGCAACGCCGACGGCTTTCAGTTGTGTGAGGCGCTGGCGCAGGCGCTGGGCGGCGCGGTCGCGGCGACGCGCGCCGTCGTCGACGCGGGCTGGTATCCGTACGCGGCGCAGATCGGCCAGACGGGCAAGACGGTGGCGCCGAAGCTCTACCTGGCCGCCGGGATCTCGGGCGCGATCCAGCACAAGGTCGGCATGCAGGGCTCGGAGCACATCGTGGCGATCAACAAGGACGCCAACGCGCCGATCTTCGAGTTCTCCGACCTCGGGGTGGTCGGCGATCTGAACAAGATCCTGCCCAAGCTGACCGAGGCGATCAAGGCCCGCAAGGGCTGACGCGCGGCGATGGCCCGCGGCGCCCAGCACGCCCCGGCGGACTTCCCGCCCCCGGTCGACCCGGCGAGCGAGTTCATCAAGCGCGAGCTCGACGCGGAGGACGACCGCATCGAGGTCGGCGTCGCGATCGTGGGCGGCGGCACCGCGGGCCTGGCCACGGCCAACCGGCTGCTCCAGCGCCTGGGCGACGACCCGGACCTGCTCGAGCAGCTCGGCGAGGTGCCGGTCTGCGTGATCGAGAAGGCCAAGGCGTGCGGGGCGCACAGCCTGTCCGGCGCGGTGATGCGTCCCGCCGCGCTGCAGGAGCTGTTCCCGGAGCTCACGCGCGAGGACTGGCGCAAGGAGGGCTTCGCGTTCGGCGAGGTGACCAGGGAGGCGGTCTACATGACGCCGACCTCTCGGCTCGCCCTGCGGATCCCCACGCCGCCCCCGTTCAAGAACCATGGCAACGAGGTGATCTCGGTCTCCGCCCTGGCCCGCTACCAGCAGCAGCGAGCCGAGGAGGCCGGCGCCTACGTGCTCACCGAGACCGCCGCGACGCAGCTGCTCGTCGCCGACGGGCGCGTGCAGGGGGTGCGCTCGGGCGACAAGGGGCGCGGCCGGGACGGCGGGCCGCTGGGCAACTTCGAGCCGGGCACCGACATCACGGCCCGGGTCACGGTCCTGGCGGAGGGCTCGTGGGGTCACCTCACCGGCGCGGCGATCCGCGAGTTCGACCTTGCGCGGGGCCGCGAGCCGCAGGTGTGGGAGCTCGGCGTCAAGGAGGTCTGGAAAGTCCCCAGGCCGCTGGATCGGGTGATCCACACGATCGGCCCCTGGCCGCTGTCGATCTCGTCGAAGTACGGGCAGATCGGCGGCACCTGGATCTACCCGATGCGCAACCAGCAGGGCGAGGACCTCGTCTCGATCGGCTTCGTCATCGACCTCGACTACGCCGACGCGACGACCTCCGCGCACGACCTGCTGCAGCTCTTCAAGACCCACCCGCTCGTCCGCCGGATCCTCGAGGGCGGCGAACGGGTCGCCTGGGGCGCCAAGGCGCTGCCCGGCGGCGGTTGGTGGTCGATGCCACGGCTGACGATGCCCGGCGCGCTGCTGGCCGGCGACAGCGCCGGGATGGTCGACACCGTGGCGCTCAAGGGCGTCCACCACTGCATCCGCTCGGGCGTCCTCGCCGGCGACGCGATCTACGACTCGCTCAAGGGCGGCGGCACGAGCCTCGAGGCCTACGAGACGGCGGTCGAGGCCTCGTCGATCGGCGCCGAGCTGCACCAGGTGCGCAACGCGCGCCAGCCGTTCCAGAAGGGCTTCCTGCGCGGCGGCCCGCTGGTCAACCTGGCGATCGCCACCAAGGGCAAGCTGCCGCCCGGCAAGCTGCCCTGGCACCGCAACGACGACAAGGCGATGTTCATCGGGCGCACCGCGCGCAAGTACCCCAAGCCCGACGGCACCTACACGTTCGACAAGCTCTCCTCGGTCTACCTCGCCGGCAACGCCACGCGCGACGACGCGCCCAACCACATCCGGGTGCGCAAGAGCGTCCCGCGCGAGATCGCCGAGACCTGGAGATGGATGTGCCCCGCCGGCGTCTACGAGATCCCCGAGGACGGGACGGGCGGGCCCGAGCCCGGGCTGGTCGACGTGACCGTCAACCACGCCAACTGCGTGCAATGCGGCGCGATCACCGCCAAGGGCGGACGCCTCACCGTCCCCGAAGGCGGCGACGGGCCCCACTACCGGATCACCTGACGCGGCGACCCCTCTTCGGGGCCGAACATCCGAAACTCCGCCCATCGTCCGGGGTTTTTCGAGCGTATGCGCCGTGCCCTCCTCGTCGGCTGCCTGGCCTGCGTCCTCGCGGGGACGGCCGTCGCCCGCGCCGACCAGGGGACGCCCGGCGCCACGACGACCCCCGCCGTGAGCGCGCCGCCGCCAGCGCTCGCCGTCACGCTCGACTCGTGCACGACCGGCGCGCTGGCCGCCGACCGCGTCGCGGTCTTCTCGGCGTCGATGCCCGCGGTCGCGGGCGCCACGCAACTGGCGATGCGCTTCCGGCTCTACGCGCGCCGGGGCCCGCAGCGGCCGTGGCAGCGGCTCGACGTGCCCAAGTGGGGCATCTGGCAGCGCTCGGCGCCCGGCGTGCCGGGCTTCGTCTACAGCAAGCGCATCGGCGGCCTGGTCGCGCCCGCCGAGTACCGCGCGCTGGTCCAGTTCCGCTGGCGCGACGACGACGGCGCGCTGGTGCGCTCGCGCACGCGCGTCTCGCCCACGTGCGCCGAGCCCGACCTGCGCCCCGACCTCGTGCTGACGAAGGTCGCCGCGACGCCGGCCGCCGACGGCGGCGCGACCTACGCGCTGACCGTCGCCAACCGCGGCCGCGGCCCGTCGGGCCCGTTCGACCTGGCGCTGACGATCGACGACGCGGACCAGGACGACCTGCCCGTCGACGCGCTGCCGGCGGGCGCCTCGCGCACCGTCACGCTCGTCGCGCCGCCGTGCACCGACGTCCTGCGCATCTGGGTCGACCCCGCCAACGTCGTCCCCGAGGTCCACGAGCACCGCGCGGCGATCGTCCGCTCGTGCCCGCTCGGTTAGCCGCTCCCGGGCCGCTCCGGGGCCATCTACACTGAGACGGAGCCCATGAAGACCGAGATCCATCCCGAGTACGTCGAGGCGCACGTGCGCTGCACCTGCGGCAACGAGTTCACGACGCGCTCCACCAAGCCCGAGATCCACGTCGAGATCTGCTCGAACTGCCACCCGTTCTACACGGGCCGGCAGAAGCTGGTCGACACGGGCGGCCGCGTCGAGCGGTTCAAGCGCCGTCAGGCACGCGCCGCGGCCGGCGCCAAGCGCTAGGGACGGCGCCGGTGGCGAGCGCCGCCGACGCCCCGTCGCTCCAGGCGCAGCGCGACGCGCCGGTGGGCGGCCAGGCCGTCCTCGAGGGCGTGATGATGCGCGGCGTCTCGACCTGGGCGGTGGCGGTGCGCAGGCCGGCGCCCGCGCAGCTCGCCGAGCACCCCGAGGGCCTCGCGTCCGACGAGGCGCCGCTTGGTGACATCCACGTCGAGACGTTCCCGGTGGCCTCGCCGTTCAAGCGCCACCGCATCCTGCGGCTGCCGATCGTGCGCGGCGTCGTCGCGCTCGGCCAGTCGCTGGCGATCGGCTTCCGCGCGCTGGGGATCTCCGCCAACGCGCAGCTCGACGACGACGCCGAGGAGCCCCAGGAGATCTCCGGCGCGATGTGGGCGGGGACGATCGTCGTCGCGCTCGTCTTCGCGGTCGGCCTGTTCTTCCTGCTGCCGGTCGGCCTGACGAGCCTGATCAAGGACCAGCTCGGGTCCTCGTTCCTGTTCTGGCTGGTCGAGGGCGTCCTGCGCACGGCGATCTTCCTCGGCTACCTCGTGCTGCTCAGCCGCCTGCGCGACCTGCGCCGCGTGTTCGAGTACCACGGCGCCGAGCACAAGACGATCTCCTGCTACGAGGCGGGGATGGCGCTCGAGCCCGAGAACGCCAAGCGCTTCAGCCGCCTGCATCCGCGCTGCGGCACCAGCTTCCTGCTCGTCGTCATGGTCGTCGCGATCTTCGTCTTCGCGCCGATCGGCCTGCCCGCCTGGTACTGGCTGCTGCTCACGCGCGTGCTCGGCGTCCCGGTGATCGCCGGCATCTCCTTCGAGCTGATCAAGTTCGCGGGCAAGAACCGCCGCCGCGCCTGGGTGCGGGCGATCATGTGGCCGGGCATGCAGCTGCAGAAGCTGACCACGCGCGAGCCCGACCTCGAGCAGCTCGCCGTCGCGATCGCGGCGATGCGGGCCGTGCTCGAGCTCGAGGACCCGATGGACGCCACCGCCGAGGAGCTGGTCGGCATCGAAGTCGTCGCCTAGCTGCGTCTAGGCTCAGCGTCGCCATGATCGAGGGGCTCGTCGAGCAGGTCGAGCAGCGCTTCGCCGAGCTGGAGCGCCAGATGGCCGACCCCGAGGTCGTCTCGGACCGCGCCCGCTTCGCCGAGGTCGGCCGCGAGTACCGCCACCTCGAGCCGGCCGCCAGGCTCGCCGCGCAGTGGCGGCGCGCCGTCGACGACGCGGCCGGCGCCGAGGAGCTGCTGGCCGAGGGCGAGGACCCCGAGCTGCGCGAGATGCTGGCCTCCGCGCGCGAGCGGATCGGCGCGCTGGAGGAGGAGATCCGCCTGGCGATGGTCGAGCGCGACCCCAACGACGACAAGGACGTGATCGTCGAGATCCAGGGCGGCGCCGGCGGCGAGGAGGCGGGCCTGTGGGCGGGCGACCTCTACCGGCTGCTGACCCGCTACGCCGAGCGCCGCGGCTTCAAGCCCGAGCCGCTGGAGATCGGCGACGGCAAGTACACGTTCGCGATCAAAGGCGACGGCGCCTACTCGGTCTTCAAGTTCGAGGGCGGCACGCACCGCGTCCAGCGCATCCCCGCGACCGAGTCGCAGGGCCGCATCCACACCTCGACGGCGACCGTCGCCGTGCTGCCCGAGGCCGAGGAGGTCGACGTCCAGATCGACCCCAACGACCTGCAGATCGACGTCTACCGCTCGTCGGGCCCCGGTGGCCAGTCGGTCAACACGACCGACTCGGCGGTCCGCATCACGCACAGGCCGAGCGGCGTCGTCGTCTCGATGCAGGACGAGAAGAGCCAGCTGCAGAACCGCGAGAAGGCGATGCGCGTGCTGCGCGCGCGCCTCTACGAGCAGGCGCTCGCCGCCCAGCAGGCCGAGCTCGCCGCCGACCGCCGCTCGCAGGTCGGCACCGGCGAGCGCGCCGAGAAGATCCGCACCTACAACTACGGCGAGGGCCGGGTCACCGACCACCGCGTCAAGCTGACCAAGCACAACCTCCAGCAGGTGCTGGAGGGCGACCTCGACGAGTTCACCGCCGCGCTGCAGGACGACGAGCGCCGCCGGGGCCTGGAGGCGCAGGGCGATTCCTAGGTCCGCGGCGACGGTCGCCGAGGCGCTCGACGGCGCCGTCGTGGCGATCGCCGCGAGCGGCTCGCAGACGCCGCGGCTGGACGCCGAGCTGCTGCTCGCGCACGTG
>DASZVK010000050.1:0-4584 GCA_035547175.1 Solirubrobacteraceae bacterium | reverse complement strand
CGCCCTCCGCCCAGGCCTAGCCGAGCAGCACGCCCTCGGTCCGCAGCAGCAGCTCCTTGCGGCGCAGGCCGCCGGTGTAGCCGCCGAGCGCGCCGCCGCCGCGCAGCACGCGGTGGCAGGGGACGACGATCGGGATCGGGTTGGAGCCGAGCGCGTTGCCCGCGGCCCGCGCCCCCTTGGGGCTGCCGGCGGCGGCGGCGATCCGCGCGTTGGTGCTCGTCTCGCCGTAGGGGATCCGCGCGGTCGCGCGCAGGACGGTGCGCGCGAACGGCGTCACCAGCGACCAGTCGATCGGCAGGTCGAACGCGGTGCGGTGGCGCTCGAAGTACTCGTCGAGCTCGCGGCGCAGGTCGTCGAAGCGGCCGGGCGCCTCGAGGATGCGCGGCGAGAGCCGCTCGGCGAGCCGCTCGAGGACGAGGTCGACGCCGCCGTTGTGGTCCTCGTAGGCCAGGCGCACCAGGCCGCGGCCGGTGCGCGCCGCGACGAGCCGGCCGGCCGGGCCGTCGACGAGCGCGTAGTGGACGTCGGCGGGCGCCGTCGCGGCGAAGCGCGCGGCCGCCGTGGCGGCGCCCTGCGCGGAGGGGCGGGGGAGCTCGGTCATCGTGTCATCTCCTGTCGCAGCTTCTTGAGTCCCTCGTGCACGGAGCGGCGCGCCGCCTCCGGCGTCGTGCCCATCGCCGCGCCGATCGCCGCGAAGTCGAGGTCGGCGGCGAAGCGCAGCGCGACGGCGGTGCGCTGCTTGGCCGGCAGCGCGCGGACCGATCGCCAGATGCCCTCCTCGGGCAGCTCGCCGTCGTGCACGGCGACCTCGGGCACGTCGGCCGACGGGACGGCGCGACGCCTCCGGGCGCGGTGGTGGTCGGTCGCCTTGTTGGCGGCGATCGTCAGCACCCATGCCTTGAGGTTCGACCCCGGCCGCAGCCGCGGGTAGGCGCGCATCGCCGAGAGGAACGTCTCCTGGAAGACGTCGTCGGCGTCCTGGCGCCCGACCGACGCGACGGCGTAGCGCCAGACGACGTCGCGGTGCTCGTCGAGGAAGCGCTGGAAGGGGATCACGGCGACATCAACGTACGGCGCTCCGGCGACGTGAGGCGGCGCGCCCTAGACTGGATGGCCGATGCCACGACCCCGCGCGGCCGCAGCACCGACCATCTAGCCGCCGTGCGCGTCCTGCTGATCGGCGGCGGTCGCCGCGGCCGCGCCCTGGCCGCGGGCCTGACCTCGGAGGGGCATGCCGTGCGCGCCGTGACGCGCACGCAGGCCGGCCGTGCCGCGATCGAGGCGATCGGGGCCGAGTGCTGGATCGGCGACCCCGACCGGATCGGCACGCTGCGCTACGCGCTCGACAACGTGACGGTCGTCGTCTGGGCGCTGGGCACCGCGACGGGCGAGCCGGAGCAGGTGCGGGCGCTGCACGGCTCGCGGCTGACGATGCTGCTCGAGCGCACGATCGACACGACCGCGCGCGGCTTCATCTACGAGGTGGCCGGCAGCGTCGACCCGCGGGCGCTCGAGCGCGGCGCGGCCGAGGTGCGCCGCATGTGCGAGCTCAACGAGGTGCCCTACGCGCTGCTGCGCGCCGACCCGGCCGACGAGCGGGCCTGGGCGGCGGCCGCCCGCGCCGAGATCGACCGCCTGCTGGCGGCCGACCGGCGGACCTCGCGCTAGACGCCCGCGGCGTCGAGGCGCTCGAGCAGCTCGCCGAGCATGCGCGCCGTGGCGCCCCAGACGAGGTCGTCGCCGACGACGTAGGTGTCGGTCACGAGCGGCAGGCCGCGGCGCAGCACCTGCCTGCGGGCGTAGCCGGCGCGCAGGTCGGCGACGCGCAGCTCGAGCACGCGCTCGACCTCGCGCTCGGAGATCGTCCACTCGCGGCCGGCCTCGATCAGCCCGACGAACGGGTAGACGGCGTAGTTGGTCGCCACCGTCGGCGTCGGGTGCAGCGCGCCGACGAGCTCGACGTCGCCGGGCGCCAGGCCGATCTCCTCGAAGGCCTCGCGCAGCGCGGTGTCGCGCAGGTCGCTCTCGTCGTCGTCCTGGCGGCCGCCGGGGAACGAGATCTCGCCGGCGTGGCGGCGCAGGTCGGACCGGCGCCGCGTGAGCACCACGACCGGCTCGCCGCCGGCGTCGACGAACAGCGGCACGAGCACGGCGGCGTCGATCCGGCCCTGGACGTCGAGCGCGGCCGCGGCGGCCGGGTCGAGCAGGACGGCCCGCAGCGCCGCGCCCAGCTCAGCGCGCGAGACGGGCACCGGGAGCCCCGGCCCCGCGGCCCACCTGAGCCGCTCCGCCGGCCCCGACGCGCTCGATGCGCTCCTCGAACATGACCTCGCCGTCGAGCGTGCGGTGCACCGGGCACTTGGCGGCGATCACGGTCAGGCGCTCGACCTGCTCGTCGGTGAGCGAGTCGGGGAAGCGCAGCAGGAGCTGGAAGCGGGTCGGCGCGCCGCGCTCGGCCGGCGTGTAGTCGCATGCGACCTCGACGTCGCCGACGTCCCAGCCCTTGCGCTCCGCGTACATCTCCATCGTGATCGCGGTGCAGGAGGCGAGGCTCGCGGCGAGCAGCTCCTGCGGGCTCGGGGCGCTGTCCTCGCCGCCCTTGTCGGCGGGCTCGTCGGCGTGGAGGTGGTGCTGGCGGATCGTGACGAGCTGTCGCAGGCCGCCGGCGCGTGTGGAGATTGCCTTCATCGGCCTTCGATCATGACAGAGGGTCGAACGGCAGCTCGGTCGGCCGGGCGTCGGCCCGAGGCTTCAGAAGTCACCGCGGCTGCCGACCACCGGGCGTGATCGCCATGCAGACCCATCGTCTCGGCATCCGTCGGTGGCGCCTGCTCGCCGCGCTCGCCCTCACGGCTCCGGCCGTGGCGCTCGCGACGCCGGCCGCGCGGGCCGACGCGAGCGTGACGATCACGCCGCCGGCCGCCGTCGCCACGGCGTCGGGGACGAGCGTGGCGCTCGCCGGCGCCTCCGTCGTCGGCTTCGGCCCGTCCGACGTCGTGCGCGTCGTCGTCGGCGTCGACGAGGGCACGCTGACGCTGACGAGCGCGACCACCGGCGTCGACGTGCCGCTCGGCTACCCGGCGCAGGGGACGGCGGGAGCCTCGCTCGCGTTCCAGGGGACGCAGGCCCAGGTCGACGACGCGCTCGCGGCCCTGAGCTGGACGCCGGCGGCTCGCGGCGCGGCGACGCTCTCGATCAGCGCCGTGCTCGGCGGCCCGGCCTACGATCCGGACGACGGCCACTACTACGAGGCCGTCGACGCCGGCTACGACATCGCCTGGTCGTCCGCTCTGAGCGCAGCCGCCTCGCGCACCTTCAACGGCCTGACCGGCTACCTGGCCACGATCACGAGCCAGGCGGAGAACGACTTCGTCGCCCGCACGACCGGCCAGGCGGCGTGGATCGGCGCCACCGAGGACTCCGCCTACGGCGCTCCGGGCAGCGGCGACACGACCGGCGCCTACACGTGGGTGACCGGACCGGAGCAGGGACAGGTCTTCTGGGACCGCGCGCACTGCGCGACGGGGGAGCAGGGCCTGTGCGCGTACACGGGGATGTTCTCCCACTTCAACGGCGGGGAGCCGAACGACTGGAGCGGCGTGGAGCACTACGTCGAGTTCAACCAGCCGGTCTCCAGCGGCAACTGGAACGACCTCGACGACGCGGGCGACTCCGACGGCGTCCGCCACTACCTGGTCGAGTACGGCGGCGCCGGCGGCACGGCGACCTACCAGGGCAGCGCGACGCAGTCCCTCGTCGCCTTCACCGTCCCGGGGGCTCCGACCGGCGTCGGCGCGACGCCGGGCGACGCGAGCGCGACGGTCGGCTGGACGGCGCCGGCCGACGATGGCGGCTCGCCGATCCTCGGCTACACGATCACCGCCTACGCCAGCGGCGTGGCGGTCGGGACGACGGCGGTCCCCGACGGCGCGGCCACGAGCGCCGTCGTCTCGGGGCTGAGCCCCGGGGTCCCGTACGCCTTCACCGTGACGGCCGCGAACGCGGCTGGCGCCGGCGCCGCGTCGACCGCGAGCTCGGAGATCGCGCCGCTCGCCGACACGACGCAGGTGCGGATCGGGCGCGCGCCCGTGACGCTCAGCGGCTCCGTCGCGGCGCGCTCCGGCGCGGCGACCCTCGCCCACGGCGACGCGGCGCTGCTGTCGGCGACCGGCCTGCCCGCCGGCGCGACCGGATCGGTCGGCTTCTCGGTCGGCGGCACCCAGCTCTGCTCCGCGAAGGTCGCGCACGGCGGCGCATCGTGCTCGACGAGCGCGCTGCCGACCGGCGACTCGACGGTCGTCGCGAGCTACGGCGGCGACGGCGAGCACCTGGGCGCCACGACGACCGTCCGCGTCACGGTCGCGCGGGCCACGACGCCGGCGCCGCAGCTGGCGATACGCAGGGCCGACGGCGCGAGCGCCGACACGTTCGCCGTCGGCGGCCTGCCCGCCGACGCGACCGGCAGGGTGCGGATCGTCCTGACCGACGACGAGCGCCGCACGAGCGACCTCTGCGCCATCGCCGTCCCGGCCGGCTCCGCCGCCGCGACCTGCACCGCCGAGGTCGGCGCGAGCGGGACGGTCG
>DASZVK010000049.1:0-2206 GCA_035547175.1 Solirubrobacteraceae bacterium | reverse complement strand
ACGCCGCCCTTGGTCTCGATGCCGAGCGTGAGCGGGGTGACGTCGAGCAGCAGCACGTCCTTGACGTCGCCGGCCAGGACGCCCGCCTGGATGGCGGCGCCGACGGCCACGACCTCGTCCGGGTTGACGCCGCGGTGCGGCTCCTTGCCGGTGAGCTCCTTGACCTTCTCCTGGACGGCGGGCATGCGGGTCATGCCGCCGACGAGGACGACGTGGTCGATCGCCGCGGCGCCCTTGTCCTTGGCGTCGTCGAGCGCCTGGCGGACCGGGGCGACGACGCGGTCGACCAGGTCGGCCGTGAGCTCGTTGAACTTCGCCCGCGTGAGGCGCACGTCGAGGTGCTTGGGGCCGGACTGGTCGGCGGTGATGAAGGGCAGGTTGATCTGCGACTCCTGCGCGGTCGACAGCTCGATCTTGGCCTTCTCGGCCGCCTCGTAGAGGCGCTGCAGGGCCATCGGGTCCTGCGTGAGGTCGATCGCCTGGTCCTTCTTGAACTCGGCCGCCAGCCAGTCGACGACGGCCTTGTCGAAGTTGTCGCCGCCGAGGTGGTTGTCGCCCGCGGTCGACTTGACCTCGAAGACGCCGTCGCCGATCTCCAGCACGGACACGTCGAACGTGCCGCCGCCGAGGTCGAAGACGAGGATCGTCTGGTCGCTCTCCTTGTCGAGGCCGTAGGCGAGCGACGCGGCGGTCGGCTCGTTGATGATCCGCTTGACCTCGAGGCCGGTGATCTTGCCGGCGTCGACGGTCGCCTGGCGCTGGTCGTCGTTGAAGTACGCCGGGACGGTGATCACGGCGCTGTCGACCGGCTCGCCGAGGTAGGCCTCGGCGTCGGCCTTGAGCTTCGCGAGGATCATCGCGCTGATCTCCGGCGGCGTGTACTCCTTGCCGCCGGCGTCGATGCGCGCGTCGCCGTTGGCGCCGGCGACGACCTTGTAGGGGACGATCGCCTCCTCCTCGCGCACCTCGGCCTCCTTGCGCCCCATGAAGCGCTTGACCGAGAAGACGGTGTTCTGCGGGTTGGTGACCGCCTGGCGCTTGGCGACGGTGCCGACGAGGCGCTCGCCGGACTGGGCGAACGCCACCACCGAGGGAGTCGTGCGGCCGCCCTCGGCGTTCTCGATCACCGTCGGCTCGCCGCCCTCGAGGACGGCCATGCACGAGTTCGTCGTGCCGAGGTCGATGCCGATGGTCCTTGCCATGTCCTGTTCGTGTCTCCCTTGAATCGCTGCCGTGCGAAAAATCTGCGTCCAGTTATAGCAGATCTGTGGCGAAGTCCCAGCCGCTCGGCGATCGTTCGGGCCCGACCGTCAGCGCGCGTCCCGCACGCCGATCCGCGGGCACATGCGCCCCAGCGCGCAGGCGCTGCAGCGCGGCCGCTGCGCGTGGCAGGTGCGGCGGCCGTGGCGCAGCAGGTTGACGTGCAGCTCGAGCTCGGCCCCCGGCGGCGTCAGCGCGAGCATCGCGTCGTGGATCGCGTCGGCGCTGCCGCGCGCCGGCAGCAGGCCCAGGCGCGCGCCCACGCGCCCGACGTGCGTGTCGACGGGGACGTCGCGCAGCCCGTAGGAGAACAGCAGCACGCAGGCGGCCGTCTTGCGCCCGACGCCGGGCAGCGCGCACAGCAGCGCGCGGGCGTCGGCGAGCGGCAGGCCGGGCAGCGCGGCGAGCGTCGGGGCGCCGCGCTCGTCGACGGGCAGCGCGGCGAGGATGTCGCGGATCCGCGCGGACTTGACCTTCGAGATGCCGCCCGGGCGGATCGCCTCCTCGACGGCGGCGACCGGCGCGTCGCGCACGTCCGACCAGGCCGGGAAGCGCTCGCGCAGGCGCAGGTAGGCGACGTCGCGGTTGCGGTCGTTGGTCGACTGCGACAGGACGGTCAGCACCAGCTCGGCGATCGGGTCGCCGTGCGGCGGCATCTCGGGCACGCCGTAGACCTCGGCCAGCCGCGCGCGGAGCCGCGCGACGCGGGCGCGGGTCGGGGCGGGGACGGCCGAGGTCGCCACGGCCGCGAAGTATGGTCACGGCGAGAGCCTCGATGCCCACCGCGACGCTGGGAGAGCAGCTGGTCAACTGGCGCGAGGCCGATCCCGCCGGCCCGACGCCGATCCTCTACGTCCACGGCGTGCCCGACGAGGCGGGCATGTGGGCGCCGTTCCTGCAGCGCACCGGCGGCGTCGCCGTCGACCTGCCCGGCTTCGGCGCCAGC
>DASZVK010000048.1:0-13997 GCA_035547175.1 Solirubrobacteraceae bacterium | reverse complement strand
TCGCAGGCTGGCTCCCTGGGAGCGGCGCCGCGCATCGCGCAGCCTTCGGCGTGCAGCACGAGACCACCGTCCCGCACCCGAGGAGATCGAGATGTCCCCCACCACCACAGCAGCCGGCGTCGTCCCCGACGTCCTCCGCGAGCGCGTCAAGGGCGCCGTCCTCGAGCCCGGACGGCCGGGCTACGAGGAGGCGACCCAGGCGTTCAACACGACCGTCGTCCAACGCCCGCCAATCGTCGTCGTGCCCGAGGACGAGGACGACGTGATCGCCGTCGTCGACGTCGCCCGCGAGCACGGCCTCCAGGTCGCCCCGCAGCGCACCGGCCACAACGCCGCCCCGCTCGAGGACCTGTCCGGCGTCGTGCTGCTGCGCACCGACGCGCTGCGCGGCGTCGAGATCGACGCCGAGCGCGGCGTCGCCCGCGTGCGGGCCGGCTCGAAGTGGGAGGACGTCGTGCCGCGCGCGTCGGAGCTCGGCTTCGCGGCCCTGCACGGCTCGACCCCCGACGTGAGCGTCGCCGGCTACGCGCTCGGCGGCGGCGTCGGCTGGTACGCGCGCAGGCACGGCCTCGCGGCGAACTCCGTCACCGCGATCGAGGTCGTGACCGCCGACGGCCGCCTGCGCCGCGTCGACCACGCCCACGAGCCCGAGCTGTTCTGGGCGCTGCGCGGCGGCGGCGGCAACTTCGGCGTCGTCACGGCGCTGGAGATCCGCCTGCTGCCGGTCGCCGAGGTCTACGCCGGCGCCCTGTTCTTCCCCTGGGAGCGCTCCGCGGAGGTCCTGCACGCGTGGCTGGACTGGACGGCGACGCTCCCCGAGGAGGTCACCTCGGTCGGCCGCGTCCTGCGCTTCCCGCCCCTGCCCGAGATCCCCGAGCCGCTGCGCGGCGGCAGCTTCGCCCTCGTCGAGGCCGTCGTCCTCGGCGGCCGCGAGCACGGCGAGCGCCTGCTGGCGCCGCTGCGTGCGCTGCACCCGGCGATGGACACGTTCGACGTCGTCGCGCCGGTGGGCATCGCCGAGCTGCACATGGACCCGCCCGAGCCGGTGCCCTACGCCGGCGGCGGGCAGATGCTCGGCGCGCTCGACCACGACGCGATCGACGCGTTCGTGGCGCTCGCCGGGCCCGGCTCGGACTCGCCGCTGCTGTCGGCCGAGATCCGGCATCTCGGCGGCGCGCTGCGCCGCGCGCCCGAGGGTCACGGCGCGCTCGCCACGCTCGACTGCGAGTACATGACGTTCAACGTCGGCATGGTGCTCGACGACGAGGGCCGCGCCGCGATCGAGCGCCGCGTCGGCGAGATGGAGGCCGCGCTCGCGCCGTACGACGCCGGCCGCGAGTACCTCAACTTCGCCGAGGCCCCGACCGACGCATCGCGCTTCTTCGCGCCCGGCGCCCACCGGCGGCTGCGGGAGGCCAGGGCGGCCTACGACCCGGCCGGCGTCTTCCGCGCCAACCACCCGATCGAGCCGGCGGAGGCAGCGCTCAGCTGACGCGCTCGAGCACGACGATCGGGACCTCCCGATCGGTCTTCGCCTGGTAGCCCTCCCAGTCGGGCCAGTGCGCCATCAGCACCGGCCACAGCCGCTCGCGCTCCGCGCCCACCGCGGTGCGGGCGCGGGCGGGGAAGGCCTCGTCGCCGACCTGGACGGTCACCTCCGGGTCGGCGACGAGGTTCAGGTACCAGGCCGGATGGGCGGGCGAGCCGCCCTTGGAGCCGAACACGGCGTAGGCGCCGTCGACCGGGCAGTAGATCAGCGCGCTCGTCCGAGGCTCGCCGCTGCGCCGGCCCGTGGTCGTCAGCAGGAGGACCGAGGTCCCCTCCCAGTCGTGGCCCTCGCGGCCGCCCGTCTCGCGGTAGACCCGCACGTGTTCGTCGCCGAAGAGCATGGCCAGGACGCTATCGCGACCCGGCCGGGGATGCGGGTACCCCGGCTTATACTGGCCCACAGACCCCCGACCGGCGGGAGCCCTGGCGTGCAGGAGATGGTCATCTACGGAGTGAGCTTCGACATGGTCGGCAAGCAGCCGATCGTCCTGCTCAAGACCGTGGACTCGAACAGGTTCCTGCCGATCTGGATCGGCCATCCCGAGGCGGCGGCGATCCTGATGAAGCTCCAGGGAGCCTCGACCCCGCGGCCGATGACGCACGACCTGCTGTGCGAGATGCTCGGCGAGCTCGACGCCCGCTGCACGCGCGTCGCCGTCACCGAGCTGCGCGACAACACGTTCTTCGCCTCGATCACGCTCACCGTCAACGGCGGCGGCGAGATCGAGATCGACTCGCGGCCGTCCGACGCGCTGGCGATCGCCGTGCGCTCGGGGGCGCCGATCTTCGCCGCCGAGGAGGTCATTGCCGAGTCGGCGATCGAGTTCGAGCACGAGGTCGAGGACACCGAGGAGGTCGTCGAGAAGTTCAAGGACTTCCTCGACCAGGTCACGCCGGAGGACTTCGCCGGCGACGAGTAGGGCCGCGGCCCTACGCGCTCAGTGCGGGCGCGAGGATCCGCGCGACCAGCTCGTCGAAGCCGATGCCCGCCGCGTCGGCCGCCTGCGGCAGCAGGCTCGTCTCGGTCAGGCCCGGGATCGCGTTGATCTCCAGCACGCTCGGCTCGCCGTCGGCCCCGAGCATCAGGTCCACGCGCGAGAAGACGCCGCAGCCGAGCGCCGCGTGCGCGCGCAGCGCGAGGTCCTGGGCCGCGGCGGTCGTGGCGTCGTCGAGCCGCGCCGGGCACTCGAAGGCCGTCGCCCCGATCTCGTAGCGCGACTCGAAGTCGTAGAAGCGGTCGCCGCGCGGGACGGCCTCGACGACCGGCAGCGCCCGCCCGTCGAGGATCGACACCGCCAGGTCGCGGCCGTCGACGTGGCGCTCGAGCAGCACGCGCTCGGAGTACGAGAACGCCGCCACCAGCGCCGCCGGCACCTCGCCCGCGTCGCGCGCGAACTTGATCCCCAGCGCGCTGCCCTGGTCGGCGGGCTTGACGACGAGCGGGAAGCCGAGCCGCTGCTCGATCGCCGGCAGCGCCTCGGCGGCGCCGAGCTGCTTGAAGGCCGCCTCGCTGAACGAGTGGAAGTCGGGCGTCGGGATCCCGGCCGCGCGGAAGGCGTGCTTGGCCACGACCTTGTCCATGCAGCGCATGCAGGCGCTGACGCCCGAGCCCGTGTAGGGGACCCCGACGATCTCCAGCAGCTCCTGCACGGTGCCGTCCTCGCCGTCGCGGCCGTGCAGGGCGACGAACGCGACGTCGGGTCGCTCGTCGCGCAGGCGCGCGACGAGGTCGTGGCCGACGTCGATGCCGACGACCTCGTGGCCGAGCCGCTCGAGCGCGTCCTCGACCCGCGCTCCCGAGCGCAGCGAGACGTTGCGCTCCAGCGAGCGCCCGCCCTTGAGGACGGCGACGCGGCTCACCCTGCGTCGCTGCGGCGGCCGCCGCGGTCGCGGCGCGGGAGCTCGAGCACGTCGGCGAGGTCCGGGTCGGGCGCGCGGCGCGCGGGCTCGTCGGCCGCGGGGCGCGCGCCGGTGAGCGTGCCGTAGAGGCCGACCTGCTCGCGGATCACCTCGCCGATGCGGCGCACGCCCTCGCGGATGTCCTCCTCGCGCGAGCCGGAGAAGTTCAGCCGCATCGACGACCCACCGCGGCCGTCGAGGTACGCGGCGCGGCCGGGCACGAAGGCGACGTCGCGCTCCTCGAGCGCGCGGGCGAGCAGGTCGGTCGTGTCGATGTAGTCGGGCAGCGTCGCCCACACGAACATCCCGCCCTGCGGCCGCGTCCACGTCGCCTCAGGCGGGAACGACTGCGCCAGCGCGTCGAGCATCGCGTCGCGCCGGCGCCGGTAGAGCCCGGCCAGCTCGGTGACGTAGTCCTGCCAGCGGCGCTCGGCGAAGTAGGTCGCGACGAACATCTGCGCCAGCGAGGACGAGCACAGGTCGACGCCCTGCTTGGCCATGTTGAGCTTGTCGAGCACCGGCGGCGGCGCGACCGCCCAGCCGAGGCGCACGCCCGCCGAGAGGATCTTCGAGAACGTGCCGAGGTAGACGACGAACTCGCCGCCGTCGAGCGACAGCAGCGTCGGCAGCGGCTCGCCCTCGTAGCGCAGCAGACCGTAGGGGTTGTCCTCGAGCACGAGCAGCTCGCGCTCGTGGGCGACCTCGACCAGGCGCCGCCGGCGCGGCAGCGACATCGTCACGCCGCCCGGGTTCTGGAACGTCGGCACCGTGTAGACGAACTTCGGCCGGCGCCCCTCGCGCTCGAGCCGGTCGAGCGTCTCCTCGAGCTCGTCGATCAGCATCCCGTCGGCGTCGATGCCGATCTGCACGACGTCGGCCTGGTAGGCGCAGAACGACGGGATCGCCCCCGGGTACGTCGGCGCCTCGGCGACGATCACGTCGCCGGGGTCGATGAACGTCTTGCACATCAGGTCGATGACCTGCTGGCCGCCGGTCGTGACGAGCACGTCCTGCGGGTCGACCACGGCGCCCTCGGCGGCCATCACCTCGGCGATCCGCTCCTTGACCTCGGCGATCCCGTCGGTCGAGGAGTACTGCAGCGCGCGGGCCGTGCCCTGCGCCGCCATGTGCGACATCAGCGCGGCGAACGACTCGGGCGGGAAGGTCGTCGTGTCGGGGTTGCCGCCGGCCAGCGAGATGACCTCGGGACGCTGCGTGATCGCCATCAGGTCGCGCATCGCCGAGGACTTCATGACGCGCGTGCGTGCGGCGAACAGCCCGGCGTACCGCTCCAGCTCGTGAGCCGACGTGCGCGGGCCGCGGCGTGAGCGGTCGTCTATCGTCATGCGCCGCCACGGTACCGCACGATGCGCCTCTTCCTCGACATCTGCCAGGGCCTCGGCCTCGGGGCCGCCGTGGGCGTGCGCCCGTTCCTGCCCGCCCTGCTGACGGGGGCGCTGGCGACCGGCGACCTGGGCGTCGACTTCGAGCACACGAGCTATCGCTTCCTCGAGTCCCCGGTTTGGCTGCTGGCGCTCGCGGTCCTGCTCGTGGGCGGCTTTCTGCTGCGCGCGCGCCTGGAGACGCCGACCGGCGTCGCGGCGCTCGGCGGGATCTCGATCGGCCTCGGCGCGCTGCTGTTCGCCGGGACGCTGGCCGACCACGGCTACGCGTCGTGGCCCGGGCTCGTCGGCGGCGCCGCCGCCGCGGCCGTCGGGCAGGCGGCGTCGAGCGACCTGCTCGCGCGCACGGCCAAGCGCCTCGACGCGGCCGCGCGCGCGGCGCTGCCGATGTACTTCGAGACGGTCGGCCTCGTCGTCGCCGGGCTGAGCGTGCTCGCGCCCCCGGTCGGCGTCGTCGCGCTCGCCGCCCTGGCCTGGCTGCGGGTCGGCGGCGCGCGCCGCTCGGGCCGCAAGTTCGCGGGGCTGCGCATCCTCCGGTGAGCGCCCGCAAGCTCGTCCTCGCGGTCGTCGACGGCATGGCGCCGGCGATGCTCGGACGGGCGATCGCGGAGGGCCGCGCCCCGGCGCTGCGGGCGATCGCGGAGCGCGGCACGCTCATCGCCGAGGGCGCCGCGGCGGCGTTCCCGTCGGTGACGCCGGTGTGCGCGGGCGCGATCGGCACGGGCGCGTTGCAGGACGTCCACCACATCCCGTCGCTGAACTGGTGGTCGCGCGCCGAGCGCCGCTACGTCGAGTACGGGTCGAGCCTGCGCGCGGCGTACCGCTTCGGCATCGCCCGCCAGCTCACCGACACCGTGTTCAACATGAACATGGAGCACCTCTCGCCCGACGCGACGACCGTCTTCGAGGCGCTCGACGACGCCGGCGTGCGGACCGCGGGGACGACCTACCTGATCTACCGCGGCCGCCACCGCCACGACGTCTCGCGCGAGCTGGCGCTGTCGCGGATCGCCGCCGCGCTGTGGCGGCGCAGCGTGCTCGGCCCGGCCGAGCTGTTCTACGCCGACATGTTCGCCAGCCGCGAGACCGGCTGCCGCTCGCAGATGGGCCTGCCGGGCATGCGCGACCGCCACGCGGGCTGCGTCGCCGAGCACCTCGTCGCCAACGACCTGTTCGACTTCCTGCTGCTGTCGCTGCCCGACAACGACAACCACTCCCACAGATACGGCCCCATGGCGCAGGGCGCCTCGATCGCCGAGGCCGACCGCCAGATCGTGCGGATGATGGACGCGGGCGGCGGCGTCGACCGCTTCCTGGACGATCACGCGATGATCGTCGTCGCCGACCACTCGCACGCGCCGATCGCGCGCCGCTGCGACCTCGGCGACGCGTTCTCGTCGTGGACGGTGATGGGCCCCGGCGCGCGCACGCGCGACGCCGAGATCGCCCTCTGCCCGAACGCGCGCGCGGCGATGGTCTACGTGCTGGTCGACGAGGCGCGCGAGCGACTGGCCCGGCCGCTCGCCGAGGCGGGCCTGGCGAGCGACGGCGTCGAGCTGGCGATGTTCCGCTGCGGCGGCGAGGCGGTAGTGCTGAGATCGGGCCCGCCCGGGCGGACGCGCCGGGAGCTGCGCTTCGCGGCGGGCGGCGACGTCCGCGACGAGCGCGGCGCGGCGTGGAGCGTCGAGGGCGACCTCTCCGTGCTGTCCGCGACCGTGCGCGACGGCGCGCTGCGCACGCCCGAGTACCCGAACGCGCTGGCGCGCGTCTGGGCGGCGCTGCACTGCCCGACGTCCGGCGACGTGCTGCTCAGCGCTGCGCCCGGATGGGAGTTCGCCGACTGGGGCGGCGTCGACCACGTCGGCGGCGGCAGCCACGGCTCGCTGCACGTCAGCGACTCGATGGGCGCGCTCGCCTTCTGCGGCGTGCGGCCGCCGCACGACCACGGCGCGTGGAGCATCGCCGACATGACCCCGATGGTGCGCGCGCACTTCGATGCCTAGCGCGCTGCGCCGGCTGCTCGCCGCCGCCGCGCTCGCCGCCGCGCTCGCCGCGTGGACGCCGGCCGGCGCGGCCGCCCAGGCGACGAACACGATCGGCGGCGCGCCGGGCCAGGCGACGAACACGATCGGCGGGATGCCCGCGACGACGACGGTCGCCGCGCCGCCCGCCGACCCCAACGCGCTGTCGCTGCCCGCCGACGAGGACGCCGTGCCTCCCGGCCACGTGCGCAGCGCCCGCCAGGTCACGAGGATCGCCGACGCGCTCCCCGACGTCCGGGCGGCGCGGCGCAAGCACCCCGGCTCCTACAGCACCGCCTACATGAAGGGGACCGACCGCTGGCAGGTCTCCTACTTCACGCCCGGCAGGCAGCGCGTCGAGATCGCGCAGGTGACGATCTCCGACTACACGGGCGCCGTCCTCGAGCACTACACCGGCTACAAGGTCGCCTGGACGATGGCGCGCGGCTACCCGGGCGCGTTCGGGCGCAAGGTCAACGAGCCGTGGATCTGGATCCCGCTCGCGGCGCTGTTCGTCGTCCCGTTCGTCGACCCGCGCCGTCCGTTGCGCTGGCTGCACGCGGACCTGCTCGCGCTGAGCGCGTTCTCGGCCTCGATCGCGTTCTTCAACGACGCGAAGATCGCCGCGGCGGTGCCGATCGCCGACGCGACGATGGCCTACCTGCTCGTGCGCATGGTCGTCGTCGCGCTGCGCCGCCGCGATCGGCCGGCCAAGGAGCCGCACGGCGGCGCCGTGCGCCTGCTGGTCCCGGCCTCGTGGCTGGCGGTCGCCGTCGTCTTCCTCGTCGGCTTCCGCGTCGGGCTGAACGTGACGAGCTCGAACGTGATCGACGTCGGCTACTCGGGCGTCATCGGCGCGCACCGGATCGTCCACGGCGAGCGGCTCTACGGGCACTTCCCGTCCGACGACCAGCGCGGCGACACCTACGGGCCGGTCGCCTACGAGGCGTACATCCCGTTCGTCGCCGCGTTCGGCTGGAGCGGCCGCTGGGACGACCTGCCCGCCTCGCACGCCGCGGCGATCGCCTTCGACCTGATCTCGCTGCTGCTGATGTTCCTGATCGGCCGACAGGTGCGCGGTCCGGACCTCGGCATCGCCCTGGCCTATGCCTGGGCCGCCTATCCGTTCACGATCTTCGCCTCCAACACGAACACCAACGACGCGCTCGTCTCGCTGACGGTGCTGCTGGCGATCCTCGCGGCGGCGAGGCCGCTGTGGCGCGGGATCGCCGCCGCGGTCGCGGGCATGACGAAGTTCGCGCCGCTGGCGATGGCGCCGGTGCTCGCGACCCACCGCCTGCCGCCGACGCGGCGCGCGCGGGCCGTCGCCGTGTTCGCGGCGGGCTTCGCGCTCGCCGTCGCCGTGTTCGCCGTGCCGATCCTCGCGCGCGAGAGCCTGCCGGAGTTCTGGCGCCGGACGATCGGCTACCAGAGCGACCGCGGCTCGCCGTTCTCGATCTGGGGGCTCTACGGGCTGCACGCCGGGCGCGTCGCGATGAGCGTCGCGGCGGTGCTGCTCGCGCTCGTCCTCGCGCTCGTCCCGCGCCGCCGCGACCTGGCGGGCCTCGCGGCGGCGTGCGCGGCGACGCTGCTGGCCGTCGAGCTGAGCCTCGACTACTGGTTTTACCTGTACATCGTGTGGTTCTTCCCGCTCGTGATGATCGCCGCGCTGTGCCGCCGGCCGCAGGAGGCGTGAGGCCCGCGCGGGCAGCGGCGTGGGCCGGGCGGGTGGGGTGGGTGGGCCCGCCTCTCCTGCTCTGCGCGCTCTGGTACCTGCTCTGGCACGGCGTGCTCGCCGACGCCCGGATCACCGACGTCTTCGTCTACGAGTCCTACGCGCGCTCGCTGGCGGCGGGCCTGACGCCGTACTCGCCGGCGTTCCCGCTTGAGTACCCGCCGCTCGCGCTGGTGCCGATGTGGCTCGCGCGCGAGCTCGGCGGCGAGGCCAGCTTCGAGCTCGCCTTCGGCCTGCTGATGGGGGCCTGCGCGCTGGCGACGCTGGCGGGCGTCGCGCGGCTGGGCGGCCCGCGCGCCGCATGGCTGTTCGCGCTCATGCCCGCGCTCGCCGGGGCGGTGCTGCGCACGCACTTCGACCTGCTGGCGGCGGCGCTGCTGGTCGCCGCCCTGTGGGCGGTCGCCGCGCGACGCCCCGTGCTCGCGTTCGCGCTGCTCGGCGTCGGGGCGATGACGAAGCTGTTCCCGGCCGTGCTCGTGCCCGTGCTCGTCGCGTGGATGGCGGGCCGCGGCGAGTGGCGCCGGGCGCTGGTCTGCGTCGCCGTGTTCGCCGCCGTCGTGCTGGCGATCTCGGCGCCGTTCCTGGGAGGCGGGTACGCCGACAGCTACCGCTTCCACCTCGACCGCCCGATCCAGGTCGAGTCGACGCCCGCCGTCGTCCTCTACGCGCTCGGCGGCGCGCGCGTGACCGGCACGACGACGACGCCCGACGCCTACAAGTCCAACGGCCTGGTCGGCGGCGCCGCCGACGCCGTGCGCGCCGTCTTCACCGCGCTCGGGCTGCTGGCGATCGCGCTGATCGCGTGGCTGGCCTGGCGCCGTGCGCAAACCGAGGAGGACGCGCTCGTCTGCTGTGCCGCTGCCGTCGTCGCGTTCGTCGCCCTCAACAAGGTGCTCTCGCCGCAGTACGTCGCCTGGCTGGCGCCGCTGGCGGCGCTGTGCCTCGCCTGGCGCTGCCGGGCCGCGGCCGTGCTGCTCGTCGCCGCGATCGCGCTGACGCAGGTCGAGTTCCCTCGGCGCTACGCGCTGCTGGTCGAGGGCGACGCCGCCACGCGGCTGATCGTCGCGGCGCGCGACCTCGTCCTGCTCGCGGCGCTCGGCGCGCTCATCGCGCGGGCAGCAGGAGCGGCTCGATCGCCAGCGCCCGGCGCGGCTGCGGCGCGCAGCGGATCAGCGCCCCCATGAGCCAGGGGTCCTCGTCGGAGGCCTCGAAGCGCACGCTCATGTGCGTGCGCAGCGCGGCGATCGCCTGCTCCTTGACGACGCCGATCACGCCGCCGCGCGCGCCGGTCATCCCGACGTCGGTGATGTAGGCGGTCCCGCCCGGCAGCACGCGGGCGTCGTTGGTCGGCACGTGCGTGTGCGTGCCGACGACCGCGGTCACGCGGCCGTCGAGGTGCCAGCCCATCGCGACCTTCTCGCTCGTCGCCTCGGCGTGGAAGTCGACGAGCACGTGCTCGGCGCGGGACGGCGGCCCGTCGAGCTGCTCGAGCAGCGCGTCGATCTCGGCGAACGCGACGCGGCCGCTGCGCAGGAAGACGTTGCCCTGGAGGTTGACGACCGCCAGCCGCACGCCGTCGCGCTCGACCACGCACGAGCCGTGGCCGGGCTGGGCGGCGAGCAGGTTCGCCGGGCGCAGGATGCGCTCGGTGCGGTCGAGGTACTCGTGGACCTCGCGGCGGTGGAACGCGTGGTTGCCGAGCGTGATCACGTCGACGCCCGCGGCGAACAGCTCGTCGGCGATCTTCGGCGTGATCCCGAGCCCCGCGGCGGCGTTCTCGCCGTTGACGACGACGAAGTCGGGGTGGTGGCGCTCGCGCAGCTCGGGCAGCAGCCCGAGCAGCGCGCGCCGCCCCGGGCTGCCGACGACGTCGCCTACGAAGAGGATCACGGGGGCGTCGGGCACGGCGCATACTCTCACGCACCGGCGGGCGGGGCGGCCGGGTCGCCGCGGCCCGCGCCCGATCGCCGAGGACGAGGACGGCCCCCGAGGGGCGGGGCGAATACCCTTTCGGGTGATGCCGTTCCCCGCCACGCGACTGCGTCGGCTGCGCCGCACCTCGGCGCTGCGCGAGCTCGTGCGCGAGACCAGGCTGGCGCCCGGCGACATGATCCTGCCGCTGTTCGTCGATGCGGGGCTGGGCCCCGACCGCCCGCGGGCGGCGATCGAGGCGATGCCGGGCGTCGATCGCCTGTCGATCTCCGAGGCGGCGCGCGAGGCGGGCGAGGCGCGGGCGCTCGGCCTGCCCGCCGTGCTGCTGTTCGGCATTCCGGCGCACAAGGACGCCGAGGGCTCGGGGGCCTGGGACGACGAGGGCGTCGTGCAGCTCGCGACGCGCGCGATCAAGGAGGCCCACCCGGACCTGCTCGTCGTCGCCGACGTGTGCCTCTGCGAGTACACCGACCACGGCCACTGCGGGCTGCTGGCGCCCGACGGCTCGGTCGACAACGACGCCTCGGTCGAGCTGCTGGCGCGCACGAGCGTCTCGCTCGCCCGCGCCGGCGCCGACGTGATCGCCCCCTCGGACATGATGGACGGCCGCGTCGGCGCGATCCGCGCTGCGCTCGACGAGGAGGGCATGACCGACGTCCCGATCATGGCCTACAGCGCCAAGTTCGCCTCCGCCTTCTACGGCCCGTTCCGCGAGGCGGCCGACTCGACGCCCGCCTTCGGCGACCGGCGCTCCTACCAGATGGACCCCGGCAACGGCGACGAGGCCGTGCGTGAGGCGCTGCTCGACGTGCAGGAGGGGGCGGACATGGTGATGGTCAAGCCGGCGCTGCCGTACCTCGACGTCGTGCGCCGCGTCAAGGACGCCACGCGGCTGCCGGTCGCCGCCTACAACGTCAGCGGCGAGTACGCGATGCTCAAGGAGGCCGCGCTCTCCGGCCACATCGACGAGCGCGCCGCCGTGCTCGAGACGCTGACCTCGATCAGGCGCGCCGGCGCCGACGTCGTGATCACCTACCACGCCAAGGACGCCGCACGATGGCTTCGGGCATGAACCCCGCCCGGGCGGGCTCGTCGGCGTCGCCGTTCGGCAAGGCGCGCAGCCGCAAGCAGGGCGCCGCGCGCGCGCTCGAGCCCGTCGAGCGCAGGCTCCTGAACCTGCTGCAGGGCAGCTTCCCGCTCGAGCCGCGGCCGTTCGCCGCCGTGGCGCGCGAGGCCGAGATCCCCGAGCAGGAGGCGATCGAGCGCACGCAGCGGCTGCTCGACGACCGCATCATCCGCCAGCTCACGCCGATCTACGACACGCGCGCGTTCGGCTACGGGTCGATGCTCGTCGCCGCGAAGGTCGATCCCGAGTACCCGTGGGGCCCGGCGAAGATCGTCAACTCGCACCCCGGCGTCAGCCACAACTACCTGCGCAACCACGACTTCAACATGTGGTTCACGATCGCGGTCGAGGAGGACTCCAGGCTCGGCCTGCAGGGCACGCTCGACGTGCTGCAGGAGCTGACCGGCGCCGAGTCGATCCGCCAGCTCCCGACGCTCAAGCTGTTCAAGATCCGCATGGACCTCGAGATGGAGGCGGGAACCGACAGGCTCGCCGCGCCGGTCGCCGCGCCGGTCGCGCCGATCGAGCTCGGCAAGCAGCCCTTCGACGAGCTCGACGTCGCCGTCGTGCGCGCGACGCAGGGCGACATGCCGGTCGTGGCCGAGCCCTACGCCGTGGCCGCCCGCGAGCTGGGCATCGCCCAGGAGGCGCTGCTCGAGCACATGGCCGGGATGCGGGAGCGCGGCCTGCTGCGCCGCGTCGCGGCGATCCTCTTCCACCGGCGCGCCGGCTTCTCGGCCAACGGGATGGGCGTCTGGAAGGTGCCCGAGGACCGCATCGAGGAGATCGGCCCGCGGATGGCCGCCTTCCGCGGCATCAGCCACTGCTACCAGCGCCCCACCTACGAGGACTGGCCCTACCAGATCTTCACGATGGCCCACGGCCGCTCCAAGGAGGAGTGCGACGCGATCCTGGACGCGATCGCCGACGACGTCGGCTGCGTCGAGGACCGGGCGACGCTGTACTCCTCGACCGAGTTCAAGAAGGTCCGGCTCCTGTACTTCACGGACGACTTCAAGAGCTGGGAACGCCAGTACGCCGGCGTGTAGGCGGGCGCGATGGAGGACACGCGCTCCGCGGAGCTCTACGCCCGCGCCCTCAGGACGCTCCCGGGCGGCGTGAACTCGCCGGTCCGCGCGATGCGCGCGATCGGCCGCGCCCCGCTCTTCGTCGCCGCCGGCGCCGGGGCCGAGATCACCGACGTCGACGGCAACGCCTACGTCGACTGGGTGTGCTCGTGGGGACCGCTCGTCCTCGGCCACGCCGACCCGGAGGTGCTCGCCGCGGTCGCCGCGGCGGCGCGGCGCGGCACGACGTTCGGCGCCGCGACCGAGGGCGAGGTGCTGCTGGCCGAGGAGATCGCCGCGCGCGTGCCGAGCGTCGAGATGGTGCGGATGACGTCATCCGGGACCGAGGCGTCGATGAGCGCGATCCGCCTGGCGCGCGCCGTCACCGGCCGCGAGAAGCTCGTCAAGTTCGCCGGCGCCTACCACGGCCACGTCGACGGCCTGCTCGCCGACGCGGGCTCGGGCCTCGCCACGCAGGGCATCCCCGCGAGCCCCGGCGTCACCGCGGGCGCCGCCGCGGCGACGATCGTCGTGCCGTGGAACGACCGCGCCGCGCTCGACGCGGCGCTGGCCGAGCACGAGGTCGCCGCGATCCTCGCCGAGCCCTATCCGGCGAACATGGGCCTCGTCCCGCCGCAGCCGGGCTTCCTCGAGCACCTGCGCGCCGCCGCCGACGCCCGCGGCGCGCTGCTGGTCTTCGACGAGGTGATCACCGGCTTCCGCGTCGCGCGCGGCGGCGCCCAGGAGCGCGAGCGCGTGCTGCCCGACCTGACGGTCATGGGCAAGGTGATCGGCGGCGGCCTGCCCGCCGCGGCCTACGGCGGCCGCCGCGAGCTGATGGAGCGCGTCGCGCCCGCCGGCGACGTCTACCAGGCGGGCACGCTGAGCGGGAACCCGCTCGCGGTCGCGGCGGGCCTGGCGACGCTCGCGCGCCTGGACGCGGCCGCCTACGCGCGCCTTGAGCAGACGACGCGCGCGCTCGCCGAGGGCCTGCGGGCCGCCGCCGGCGAGCGGCCCGTGCAGGTCGCCTGGGAGCCCGGCCTGCTGACCGTCTTCTTCAGCGCCGAGCCGGTGCGCGACTACGCCGGCGCGCGCGCCTGCGACACGCAGCGCTTCGGCGCCTGGTGCCGGGCCCTGCTGGCGCGCGGCGTCTACCCGCCGCCGGCCCAGTTCGAGGCCTGGTTCCCGTCGCTGGCCCACGCCGACGAGCACGTCGAGCGCACGGTCGCCGCCGCCGCCGCCGCGTTCGCGGAGCTCTGACGTGAG